>JBAXQU010000007.1:0-68454 GCA_037131555.1 Bacteroidota bacterium | reverse complement strand
TGAAAAACACGAGGGGAGAAGTGAAAAACACGAGGGGAGAAGTGAAAAACACGAGGGGAGAAGTGAAAAACACGAGAGGAGAAGTGAAAAACACGAGAGGAGAAGTGGAAAACACGAGGGGAGAAGTGAAAAACATGAAAGGAGATTTGAGATATGAGATTTGAGATATAAGAAGGAAGTTGTGGCGAACGGAATTGGGATTCTTCCATATTCGACCTTTGAACTAATAATTTATCCCGAAGGGTAATTCAACCAAAAAGGAATATTAAGTATGAACCGAATAAAATATTTACATTTGCCACCTCAATAATAAAAATCAACAATTAAAGTATATAGGGTGAAAACAAAATTTGGCTTTTTAATATTCCTTACGGCAGGCATTTTATCGGGATGCAGTACGGCATTGGATGTAACCGGAGATTATAAGGAAACAATGGTGGTTTATGGACTGCTCGACCAATCGCAACCGAAACAATACATCAAAATAAATAAGGCGTTTCTTGGTCAAGGAAACTCATTGTCGTATGCTCAAATAAAAGATTCTTCACAATATGTACATGCACTTACGGTGAAACTTAAAAGAGTGTCGGATGGAACAGAATATAGTTTGCTGCCTGATAATTCGATTCCGAAAGACCCGGGAGTTTTCTATTCACCCGATCAAGCGAATGCTATTTATTCTTTTGATTCGGAAGCGGCACACGCACTATATGTAGCGAGTGATTATAAGTTGACTGTCACGAATTCGATTACAGGTCAGCAAGTGAGTGCTCAAACTTCGTTAATCTCGAGTATTGGTTCGTTTACAAGTCCAGTAGCTAGCAGTTCTGCAACGCCAGTTTTTAGTTTTATTAATGGATTTGACAACTTTCGATTTTATGTGAGATGGAATAGTGCAAAAAACGCAAAAGTATATCAATTGGCCATTCGATTTAATTATCGTGATTCGACAATTACGGGTAACGATACACTTCACCTAGATTGGTTATTTCCTTCTCAAACCACTCAGAGTATTGCGGGAGGAGAGGCGATGGAAGTAGATTTTCTTGGTCAAGATTATTTGAAATTCATTGGAAACCAATTGAGCAATAGCTCAAAACAAGTAATTGATAGAAAAGCACTGAAGACTGATTTAATGTTGACAGCAGGTGCAGAGGATTTAAATACATATATACAAGTGAATGCCCCATCAACAGGAATAGTGCAAGAACGACCAAACTTTACGAATATTACGAACGGTTTGGGTATATTCAGCGCAAGGTATAATGAGCCTTTGACCAATCAATCGAGCAGAAATCTTCATGCTACCACACTGGATTCATTGGCTTGTGGTAGATATACAAAGACATTGAAATTCTTAAACGGCCAAGGCAATTTGATTGTGTGCCAATAAAAACTCTGCCTCTTTGTCATACTTTTTAACGCCATAATCTCATTATGGCGTTTTTTTATGCCATAATTACATCAAATTATGATTGGCATAATGATTGAAAATGACTTCGCAGTAAAAAAAATTGTAATAACTAAAATTAAAATAAAATGAGTAAAATAATTGGAATCGATTTAGGAACAACCAACTCTTGTGTTTCAGTAATGGAAGGGAATGAGCCTGTTGTAATTCCTAACAGCGAAGGTAAACGTACGACACCTTCTATTGTAGCATTTGTAGAAAATGGTGAACGTAAAGTGGGAGACCCTGCCAAACGTCAAGCGATTACAAATCCAATAAAAACGGTCTATTCAATCAAACGATTTATGGGACATACGTTTGATGAAGTAACAAGTGAAATAACACGTGTACCGTATAAAGTGGTGAAAGGTGAAAACAATACACCACGTGTATTGATTGACGACCGCAAATACACTCCTCAAGAAATATCGGCAATCATATTGCAGAAAATGAAAAAAACTGCAGAAGATTATTTGGGACACGAAGTAACGGAAGCTGTGATAACGGTACCAGCGTATTTCAACGACTCTCAACGTCAGGCTACCAAAGAAGCAGGAGAAATTGCAGGGTTGAAAGTAAAACGAATTATCAACGAACCAACTGCAGCAGCCTTGGCTTATGGCTTGGACAAAAAACACTCTGACCAAAAGATTGTGGTGTTCGATTGTGGTGGTGGAACCCATGACGTATCGGTACTTGAACTTGGAGATGGAGTATTCGAAGTAAAATCGACCGATGGAGATACCCATTTGGGAGGAGACGATTTCGACCATAAAATCATTGATTGGTTAGTTGCTGAATTCAAAACAGAAAATGGAGGATTGGATTTATCAAAAGACCCAATGGCGTTGCAACGTTTGAAAGAAGCTGCTGAAAAAGCGAAAATTGAATTATCAAGCACTGCATCTTCAGAAATCAATTTGCCATATATCATGCCGGTGGATGGAATTCCAAAACACTTGGTACGTACTTTAACGCGTGCGAAATTTGAACAATTGGTGGATGATTTGATTAAACGTACAATTGAACCATGCAAGACAGCATTGAAAAATGCAGGATTGACAGTGAATGATATTAACGAAATCATATTAGTTGGTGGTTCTACACGTATCCCTGCAATTGTGGATGCAGTTCAAAAGTTTTTTGGAAAAGCACCTTCGAAAGGAGTAAATCCAGATGAAGTGGTAGCAATAGGTGCTGCTATTCAAGGCGGGGTATTAACAGGTGAGGTTAAAGATGTATTGTTACTTGACGTTACACCACTTTCGCTTGGAATTGAAACAATGGGTGGAGTGTTTACAAAATTAATTGAATCGAACACTACGATACCAACAAAGAAATCGGAAACGTTTTCAACAGCAAGCGACAATCAACCATCGGTACAGATTGTAGTGTACCAAGGAGAACGTGCAATGGCTCGCGACAATAGAAAGTTAGGCGAATTTAATTTAGATGGAATTCCTCCAGCACCTCGCGGTGTGCCGCAAGTAGAAGTAACTTTCGATATAGATGCTAACGGTATTCTTCAAGTTTCGGCAAAAGATAAAGCAACCGGAAAATCGCACAACATCCGCATTGAAGCAAAATCGGGATTAACTGATGATGAAATAAAACGAATGAAAGCTGATGCAGACGCAAATGCGGAAGCTGACAAAAAAGCAAAAGAAGAAATCGAAAAAATCAATACTGCAGATTCAACCATTTTCCAAACCGAAAAACAATTAAAGGAATATGGAGACAAGATTCCGGCTGAGAAAAAATCGGTAATTGAAGGTGCTTTAACAGAATTAAAAACTGCTCACGCTTCTAAAGATTTGACAGGTATTGATGCTGCGCTTGACAAACTAAACACTGCTTGGCAAGCTGCTTCACAAGACATGTACAATGCTACACAAGGTGCTGCTGATGCAAATGCAAATCCACAAGGAAATGCAGGTGCAGAAAACAAAACGGATAGCGAAGTGACTGATGTTGATTTTGAAGAAGTGAAAGACGAGAAAAAATAATATTTTTTACTAGTTAATGAGAGCGCCCTGTAACTAAAGCAGGGCGCTTTTTTTATTGAAATGAATTTTTATACTATGAAGAAAACAAACTTTCCTCATTGATATAATTTATTACTTTTGCCAATCGCAAACTAATTTTGTAGAAATGAAAATATCCTATAACTGGTTAAAACAATATATAAATACCAACTTGCCTGCTGAAACTGTTGCCACAATGCTTACCGACTGTGGCTTGGAGGTGGAGGGTATAGAAAAGCATGAAACCATAAAAGGAGGATTGAAAGGAGTTGTTGTTGGCGAGGTAAAAACAAAAGAGAAACATCCTGATGCAGATCGTTTGAGTATTACAACGGTTGATGTTGGAACTAGCACAATACTCAATATTGTATGTGGAGCACCTAATGTGGAAGCCGGCCAAAAGGTAATAGTGGCGACTATTGGAGCAATCCTTTATCCAACAACTGGCGAACCATTCGAAATAAAAAAATCAAAGATACGAGGTGCAGCATCCGAAGGCATGATATGCGCTGAAGATGAAATAGGATTAGGAACTTCACATGCAGGAATCATGATTCTTGAAGATGAGGCCAAGATTGGTATGCCAGCCAGTGAATATTTCAAGATAGAAGAAGATTATGTGTTCGAAATCGGTTTGACGCCTAACCGAGCTGACGCTGCATCGCACATTGGGGTTGCGAGAGACCTTGCCGCAATAATAGCATTGCGTAACAAGGATAATGAACAATTATCTCAGATATTAACACTTCCATCTGTAAGTTCATTTGAAGTAGAAACTACCAGTTCAGAATTTGAAATAATTGTTGAAGACCATACTGCATGTCCTCGTTATTCAGGTGTAATGATGTCTAATATTAAGGTTGGAGAATCTCCTGAATGGTTAAAGAATAAATTAAAGGCGATTGGACTTAGGCCAATCAACAATATTGTAGATGCAACCAATTATGTTCTTCATGAAACTGGTCAACCCCTTCATGCTTTTGATGCTGACAAAATAATAGGGAATAAAATCATCATTAAGAATCTCGCCAACAAAACCAAATTTGTCAGTCTTGATGGAATTGAACGAGAATTGTCGTCAGAAGATTTGATGATTTGTAATGCCGAAACACCAATGTGCATTGCAGGTGTTTATGGAGGTGCGGAATCGGGAGTTACTGAACACACTACTAGAATTTTTCTTGAATCAGCTTATTTCAATTCTACTTCCATACGAAAATCATCTAAACGACACGGATTAAAAACGGATTCATCCTTTCGATTCGAAAGAGGCACCGACCCAAACATCACTGTGTATGCTTTGAAGCGTGTCGCCTTAATAATCAAAGAAATTTCAGGAGGAGAAGTGTCTTCGGAAGTAGTAGATATTTATCCAAAAAAAATTCCTCATCATAAGGTTCCTTTTTCATTTTTAAAATGTGAACAAATGATAGGAAAACAAATAGAATTAGAACTCATAAAAAAAATCATTCTGTCTTTGGGAATTGAAATCGAACATGAAGGTCACGATGCCTTGTTGTTGGCTGTTCCTCCATTCAAGGTGGATGTTACTAGAGAGCAAGATGTGATAGAAGAAGTTCTAAGAATCTATGGTTACAATAATATTGATATTCCAACAAGTGTTCGTTCCTCCTTATCGTATTCCGAAAAACCTGACAAAGAAAAAACTCAACATGTGGTAGCTGAAACACTAACAAACAATGGCTTTTCAGAAATCATGTGTTTATCGCTTACCAAAGGAGAATATACCAAAAAATCAACTTCGATGAATGATGAACGGGATGTAACCATCATGAATCCATTGAGTAGTGACTTGAATGTGATGCGACAAACGCTTCTATTTGGTGGGTTAGAGACAATTTCTTATAATTTGAACCGAAAGAATACCGATTTAAAACTTTATGAATTTGGCAAAACCTATATGGCAATAAGAGGTGAAGATTCTGCAAAGTATATTGAAACAATGAATTTATCGTTGTTCGTAACTGGAAAGAAACAAGATGAAAACTGGAATTCAAAAAACGAAGCATTGAACTTCTATTCGCTCAAAGGCTTTGTAAACGCTGTCCTTAATCGAATAGGAGTAAAAGACATTAAGCCATCGGAAGTAAACAATGATTTATATTCTTATGGTTTGAGTTATAACACGAATAAAAAAAACATAGTCGAGTTTGGTCCCATATCAAGGGCCATCCTAAAGATGATGGATATTAAACAAGAAATATTTTATGCGAATTTTAATTGGGATTTGATTTTAAATACAGTGAATGATTCTACTATTCAATACAAGGAAGCATCTAAATTTCCCGAAGTAAGAAGAGACCTAGCATTACTAGTTGACAAAAAAATAAAGTTCGAACAACTTGAACAATTAGCTTATCAAGAAGAAAAAAACATTTTAAAAACAGTAAATCTATTTGACATTTATGAAGGTGAAAAACTTCCTTCAGATAAAAAGTCGTATGCAATGAGTTTTGTTTTACAAGATGAAACTGCTACACTTACTGATAAGCAGATTGAGAAAGTGATGGATAAACTTTTGAAGACATTTAAAGAAAAGACGGGAGCTGAAATTAGATAATCACGTTGGTTTGTTGAAAATGGCTCCTACCTACTCCATTTTCATGTCTTTGATATTTAATTGAAGAGAAGTGGTTCCATTAAATTCATTTTCTTCAATCGCATAACAAGCCGAAAATATCCTTCTTCTTAGCACATCATCAAAATGATGTGCTTGTGCGAATGCAATTGCAGGAAAAAACTCACGAGGATTCTGTGCTGCTTGCACATCCATTTTCAGATGATTTGTTCCAACTATACGAACGTAACCTTTATCTATGATATTGCTTGTCATAAAAACAGGCGACATATTATCTGGGCCAAAAGGGGCAAATTGCTTTAACACCCTAAAAAACTTTGGTGTAATACTTTTCAACTCCAATTCATCATCTATCTCTATTTCCGGAATCAACATTTCGTCTTCGATTGTTTGAGAAACCACTTCCTCGAATCGCTGCTGAAAAGCCTCTAGATGTTCTAGCTTCAAAGTTAACCCTGCCGCATATTTATGCCCTCCGAATTGTTCTAATAAATCGGCACACGCTTCAATAGCATTGTAAACATCAAAATCCTTGACCGAACGAGCAGAGCCAGTAGCTTTGCCGTTAGATTCTGTAAGGACAACGGTAGGGCGATAATATTTCTCAGTTAAACGAGAAGCGACAATTCCAACTACCCCTTTGTGCCAATCAGGGTGATACAGCACCGTTGATTTTCTTGAAATCAACACTTCACTTTCATCAATCATACTCAATGCTTGCGCAGTAATATCAACATCAAGTGCCCTTCGTGCCTTATTGGTAATATTTATATTCTGGCCAGATGATAATGCAATCGCATTCGTATCTGAAATAAGTAATTCCACCGCATTTCGTCCTGTTTCAATTCTACCTGCAGCGTTGATCCGAGGTCCAATAACAAAGACTAATTCGTTAACTGTAATTTCTCTTTTGATATTGGCTAATTCGAAAATTGCTTTGATCCCTTTTCGTGGATTTTCATTAATTTGTTTTAATCCAAAGTAACACAACGTTCTATTTTCGCCAACTATAGGCACCAAATCAGAAGCAATGGAAATGGCTGTTAAATCAAGATATTCATAAAGTTCTTCGAATGGAATATTGTTTTTTTGTGCGTAAGCTTGAATGAGTTTGAATCCTACTCCACATCCACAAAGTTCGTCAAATGGATAAGTGCAATCAATTCGTTTCGGGTCGAGCACTGCAATGGCATCAGGAAGTATATCTCCTGGGCGGTGATGGTCGCAAACAATAAAGTCAATACCATTTTTAGTAGCATAAACTATTTTTTCGTTGGCTTTTATTCCGCAATCCAAAGCAATAATCAAACTGAATCCATTTTCTTTTGCATAGTCAATTCCCGCGAAAGAAATACCGTATCCTTCTGTGTATCTGTCGGGAATGTAATATTCTAGTAATATATCTTTTGAGAGATGTTTTTTGAAAAAAGAATACACCAAAGCCACGGCAGTTGTACCGTCAACATCGTAATCACCATAGATGAGAACTTTTTCATTTTTCTGAATAGCAGTTTGAATGCGACTTATCGCCTTATCCATGTCCTTCATTAAATAAGGGTCGTGCAAATCATCAAGCGAAGGGCGAAAGAACTTCTTTGCCTCAGCATAAGTTTTAATGCCTCGTTGTGCTAATAAGTTAGCAAGAACCTTATCGATTCCAATCTCACTTGAAAGATTATTGATGATGGAAGCATCAGCTTTCTCTTTAAATTTCCAACGTTTGTCCACAATCGATATTTAGGACGGTAAAAGTAAGCAAATTGATGGACTTTAAGAAATATTGATAATTCATAAATTTGAATTACTTTTACGGAAAATTCGCAGTTATGAAAAGAGTGATTCTGTTTCTTTTTTTTCTAATATCAGGCTATGTCAATAAAGCTCAAACCTTCACAAGCTTATTAGGAGGGTCAATTCCTGACGTAGGGCCAATGGTGCAATTCCCCTTGACCGTTTCAGGTTTATCACCAAATAATATTGACACGACTTTCGGACTAGAGACCGTTTGTTTTACCATAACACATACATGGGATGCTGACTTACATATTTCGTTGCAAGCCCCTGATGGAAGCATTGTAGATTTATCGATTTCTAACGGAGGCAGTGGCGATAATTATACAAGCACATGTTTGAACGCCTCTGCAGCCAATTCAATTGTTACAGCATCTGCACCATTCACTGGCTCTTTTCGACCACAAGGATTTATTGGGGTGTTTAACAATGGACAAAATGGAAATGGGAATTGGAACTTGTTAGTGCAAGATGTAGCAGGCCAAGATACAGGTTCGGTTATTACTTGGAGTCTCACGTTTGGAAATAGTCCTGCTCACCCATTCTTGTTTACTTCTTCAAATTTACCAATTGTGGTAATAAATACTAACAACCAAAACATTCCTGATTCGCCAAGTATTCTTGCCCACATGGGCATCATCTACAATGGATTTGGGGTAAGAAATTATTTAACTGACCCAATTAATGATTACAACAATAATATTGCGATTCAAATTAGAGGTTCTAGTTCACAAATGTTTCCCCAAAAATCATATGGGTTCGAAACACGCGACACCGCAGGAATTCAAAAAGACACTATGATTCTTGGCATGCCAACAGAAAATGATTGGATTCTGTATGCACCATATGATGATAAAACGTGTTTGCGGAATGTGCTAACTTATACAATAGCCAATCAAACTGGTCATTATGCATCTCGTTGCAAATACTGTGAATTGTTAATAAATGGTCAATATCAAGGGATATATGTGATGATGGAAAAAATCAAACGAGATGCAAACCGAGTCAACATTTCTAAGCTCACCAATTTAGACACAGCAGGTAGCGCACTTACAGGTGGGTACATTATCAAAATTGATAAAACTACAGGAAGTGGCGGTGCAGGTTGGAATTCCCTTTACCAAACTTCTGTAGGTAGTAATATATATTATCAATATGATTATCCTAGTGATGTGAATATCCTTCCCATTCAAAAAACCTATATTCAAAATTATGTTGATTCTTTTGAAACCGTTTTGAGTGGAAATAACTTTACAGACCCTGTGAATGGTTATACAAAATATATTGATGTTAACTCATTCATCGATTATTTCATTTTGAATGAAGTGAGTAAAAATGTGGATGGATATAGACTGAGTACCTATTTATTCAAATACAAAATAACACATGGAGGTAAACTTGCTGCTGGTCCAGCTTGGGATTACAACCTCGCGTGGTGGAACGCTAATTATTGTGATGGAGATTTATTCATTGGTTGGGCATATCAGTTTAATTCTGTTTGCAGCAGTGACCAATGGGAAGTTCCATTCTGGTGGGATCGGTTGATGCAAGACCCTATTTATGTTGCCGATCTTAAATGTAGATGGACAGAACTAAGACAGTCCACATTGAGTTTATCTTCCATTGATTCTTTCATTGATTCTGTTGCAAATTATTTGACAGAAGCAACGGTGCGCCACTTTCAAGCGTGGCCTATACTTGGTGCTTATACTTGGCCAAACCCTTCGCCAATACCAGCTGACTATCCTGCTGAGATTAGCGCAATGAAGGACTGGATACAAAATAGAATTGCATGGATTGACGCTAATTTAACGGGTGTTTGTACAGTTGGGATGAATGTTCAAATGGTCCCATCTAGCATTCGTTTATTTCCTAACCCTTTTACTAATAGTTTTAAAATTGATTTTTATCTTCCTCATTCTGAAAAAATAAAAATAAACATAACCGATGTGTACGGTCGAGAAATAAAAACAATAGATGAAAAAGAATTTCGAGAAGGCGAGAATTCCTTTGAAATGAGTTTTGGAGAAAATGATTTGACAAGTGGGGTGTATTTTGTTACGCTTTCCACTCCATCGTATTCTATCGTCAAAAAAACAACTAAATTGTAAAACTTGTTTTCGGCTGTAAATCGAATTATCAAAGTTTAGGCAATCCTCACTTAACTTTCTTGAGTGCGATGTAATTAAATTTCCTCTTCGCAAAAATCATTCAAACCTTGGTTTTAGTAAAATTTCGACCTAAATTTGTCAAAGTAATGTTATGTTAATTATTCTTAAATAGATGGTGTTTAAAAATTAAGAAGTAGCTTTGCCAAATTAAGTTCGTTTCGAAACAATTTCTGCGATTTTAAATTCTAACAAATCATAATAAAATAAACAAAAGGATGAAATGGTTGATGCTTGCTTTGGGTATTGTATTCGAAGTGCTTGGCACCATCTCGATGAAATATGCTGAAGGATTCACAAAACTTGTTCCTTCTATACTTGTATTTGTTTTTTATGGAATAAGTTTGGCAGCTCTTGTATTTGTGCTTGAAAAAATGGAAGTAAGCATCGCTTATGGCATTTGGGCGAGTGCAGGCACAGCATTTATTGCCGTAATTGGGATTTTCTTTTTTCAGGAAACTGTATCCGTTACTAAAATAATTTCCATCTCGCTTATCATACTTGGTATTTTGGGTTTAGAGATTTTTGAATAATATAAAAACATAGTAAGCTAAATGAACATTTTTTTAACTGGTGCAACTGGATTTGTTGGAGGAGAACTTCTTATTACTCTTTCTAAAAGAGCAGAGATAAATAAAATCTACTGTTTTCTGAGAGCGTTCTCAGAAGATGAAGCAATCATCAAACTTGAGAACATTTTCCGACTCCATCATGACCATTTTGACGAGACTAAAATTATTCCTGTGATGGGAAACCTTTTTGATGAGCACCTTACCGACCATTTGAAGGCAAACGAAATGTTAAAAGATGTAGATGTAATTATCCACTCTGCTGCCAACACTTCGTTTTCAAAAATTTACGATGACATGGTAGAGAAAGTAAATATGGGTGGGCTCGAAAAAGTACTTCTTTGGGCTAAAAAACTTCCACATTTACAAACTTTTGTTTACATCGGCACAGCAACTATTTGTGGCAAAGACATTAAGAACCGACTTATTTTTGAGGATGAATCGCCAAACCTAGCAGCTTCTCATTTGGTTAAATATACTTATACTAAAATGCATGGTGAGATGATAGTTCACAAGCATTTGTCTGACGACAAAATACTAATTGTTCGTCCTTCTATCATCATGGGCGATAGTCGTCCTGTCGTTCCCCGTTCCCCAGTTATTCTATGGGCATTAGCAACAGTTAACCACCTTCGATTTGTTCCTGTGAATGAACATGCTAATCTAGACATCATACCGGTTGATTACACGGTGAATGCGATTGTAAGTTTGTTGTTTGTAAAACGAAATCACAAAGTCTATCATATCTCCTCTGGTAAAGATGCTTCAACAACTGCACTAAAATTATCGAAGAATTTGGAGAATTACTTTACTGAGCCTCCTCCTTTTCATTTCGCAAATAAATCATTACTAAATCAAGTGAAGCATTGGGCTAAAAATAAATTACATGCTGATAGTGAATTGCACAAATATCCTGAGTACTTAAAATACTGGAAAGATGCATTTGAAGACCCCTCTGCCTTACGTATTTTGCTTGCTGGTTTGGATCCTTATCTTGGATTTGCAGAATTAGGACAGGTATTCGACAATACTCGTTTATTGCAAGATGTCCCTACCATCAAACAATCGATTCCTGCTGATATTTATATTAACAATTCAATGTCGTATATTGAGAAAATTGATTTACTTGAAGGTGCAATTAATCCTTAAATTTGGTTCTAATTCAAAAGAATTACCTCAGCAAAGTAAGCGAACCTTTATCTTCATGTTCTACGCCATCTAAGCCTGTTGTTCGGATGATGTAATAATAGGTGCCATCGCTAGCCATTTGCCCGCTTGTGAGGTGGCCATCCCAACCTTGATTAGGTGCTTTGAATGAAAAGACATTGAGTCCCCAACGGTCGTAAATATCACCTTCGAGTTTTACTACACTTGTTCCTTTAACCCAAAACAAATCATTCATTCCGTCACCATTTGGTGTAAACACGTTAGGGATTACGATTGAATAATTTTCGAATACTACTATCGTAGCTTTAGTAGAATCAATACATCCTCGCCCATTTGAAGCAACTAGGGTGACTGTGTATGTACCTGGTTTTATATATGTATTGCTAGTACTTATATCTGTCGAAGTAATCCCATCTCCAAAATCCCAACTGTAAATGGATGCATTGTTGCTTCCATTCGAAAAACTTACCATTAATGGTGAAAGACCTGCTGTATCAGAACAACTAAATGCGGCTGTAGGACTAGGATTCACGGTAACAGCCACCGTACTTGTTGATGAACACGAAGTTGCAAGGTCTGTTACAGTGAGCGTATAGGTGCCTATAGCATCTACTATTGGACTAATAGTACTATCTCCCGAAACAATATTTCCATTTGTAGTTGACCAAATGTATGTGTTGGTTACCAAAGCAAGTGCGTTGCTATTTAGTAAAGCACTATCGGCACCACATTCGAGAACCTGAGCAACACCAGCATTTGCAATAGGTTTTAGGTGAGCGAAAGCGAAAGCTGGTTGAGTAAAATTGTTCCAGGCCAAATTCTGAATTGAGTTAAGTGGGCCATACGTTCCTAAGATCGGATTAGTCATGACTTGCCAATTTGGAACAGTTTGCCAATGAGTATTCGTTTCCCAGTTTCCATCTACTACAGGATCGTAGGTAAAGGTTAAATCTGCGGTGGCCGTACCTGCTGTTCGTTGAAAAATATGATAAAATGAAGAATTGATTTCACAAATGGAGGCCTGCATTAATGACCTGTCAAATCCTTGAGTGGTGGCATCAACGTTAGCAAAACGAACCGCGTATGTTTGTGAAGCATTTGTTGTCGGACTCACAATAACAGGTCGTATGCGAATGGTGCCAATAGAAGATCCAACAGGAAAAACATATGGAATACTGCTATTAGTAACTCTTGTAAGTCGCCCTGCTCCTAAACTACTTACAAAACCAGAAGTGTAATTGATAGCATTCGTGGCTGGGTTCACCACCATCATTTTAAAAGTATTGGTAGCTAATTCTATGTTGTTTAAGGTTAATCGATCAGATACAATGGCATCAATTTGTTGGCTCTTAATTCCTGTTCCACTTAATGATAAGTCGTAGAAATTGGTAAATGATGTTCCTGCTATTAATTGATTACCTCCAGTTAGGTTTACTGTACAAGAATTTGAGACAAAATTACTATTGTTTATCCAATCTCCATCTAAATTAAATGTACTATTAAATCCGTTGCCAAGTAGAAAGTCATCGTTCTCTATGTTTCCCTCCACTATGATTGCTCCAGCATTATCAATAACTCCGACGGCATTACGAATGGAATTTGTTTTCACAATCATCGAACCTCCAGCCATTATAGTGATAGTAGCACCATTATTGTAGAATAATTGTGCACAAGAAAGATTTATTCGGAAGATAAAAATCAAGACGACTACCACTTTTAAAAAGAGGTAATTTTTATCAATTATATTTTGTTTTGATTTGTTTCTTTGTTTCATTTCAAATCTGTTTTCCAGAAATTCGAAAGTACATTCTTCTTCCTTTTTTTAATTCAAATTGAAAAAGGGAAACTTCATTCAATTTAATAATTTAACTTATTGTGTTACCAAAAGCGTCATGCTACCCTGAAGTACCGAAGTATTATCACCTCCAACTAATGCGGATGCACCTAATGCATTTCCTTCTGCTCTCACATCAATAGTGTATGTTCCTGCCGGGAGAATATAAACACCTGCACTTGTACTAGCAAATTGACTCATTGACCAATTCTCTGTTGCATCTGTAATTCCATTATTATTTACAGCGTTCACGCGTTGATGTCCCCCATTCGGCATCAAGGCTCCATTAATAAAAACAGCAACATCTACAATCGAAAAACCATTAGATGAAATTGATGTGGTTTGAATACCACCATTGGTGACAACTAGAATTTTGGAAGGAGACGAGAGTGTTACTGACTGAGAAAGCCCTGGAATAACTGTGAATGATGATGTATTGACATTTGCTGCTGCGGTTTGGTAGTTTTGGAAACTTGGATTGGTAGAACAAAGCGAAACCCAGCTAGAACTACCCGTAGCGTAATAATAAAAACAATTCAAATCAGTATCAAATACAAGCAACCCATTAACTGGCGAAGCAATTGATAATCGTTGCATGGTCGTGAGTCTAGGGGCAAGAAAACCTTTATCGTTTGCCTGCAATTCTAGCAACGCACTTGATGCTGGTGTATTGGTACCTATTCCAACATTATTCTGGGCGAATGCAAATGAGACTAATAAAATGGCAAACGCTGTGAGAACTCTTCTTTTAAAAGTGATTTTCATAAAAATAACTAACAATGAATTTCGTTAAAACAACAAAGGGCTTAGTAAATAAGCCCTTTGTTGTTGTTTTATTTCCTAAACAATGTTACGAATCCTTTATCTTCATGTGTTGATCCATCCATGCCGGTAGATTGAATGATGTAGAAGTAGGTGCCTTCTGCGGCTTTACTACCGCTAGTTGTTCTACCATCCCATCCTCCATTCAATTCATTCCAATTAAATATTTTTAATCCCCAACGATCATAGATTTCACCTTTTAGCATCGCTAAACCAGTTGAAGATACTGGAGAGAACAAGTCGTTAATTCCATTATCATCTGGACTAAACATATTTGGTATAACCAATGAATAACCATCATAGACAATGATTTCAGACGAATCGAGAGTAACACAACCAAAAGAATTGGATACCGTCAAATATGCTACATAGGTACCTGTTGCAGCGTATGTCGTTGTGGCATCTTGTGTACTTGCTCCGTTTGGAATTCCTCCAGGGAACGACCAGATATAAGAGGATGCATTCGTGCTAGTGTTTGTAAAATTAACTGTCAAAGGTGGTGTACCTTGAGTAGGATTTGCAGTGAATGAAGAAACAGGAATAGAACCTGATACCACCACCGTTGAAGTAGCGGGACAACCTGGAGTTGCGGAGTTGGTAACTGTAAGTGTATAGGTTCCTGGCTGATTAACAACAGGATTTACTGTATTTCCTCCGGAAACTACATTAGCTGAAGGCTCCCATGAATAGGAAATGGTAGTACCTGTGCTAGATGCACCTCCACTCAAAGTTGCAGTGTGAAGAATACAATCAAGTGTTTGATTCGTTCCTGCATTTGCCACTGGTGCTGGAAGAATTGAAATTTGTTGAGTACTTGTTCCCGCACATGGTCCAGGAGTTGTGTAGGTTACAGTGTACGTTCCTGTGTTACTGCCTGCCAAATCAACTATTCCACTTGTTGGGGAAACGAATACAAGACCTGTTGTCGAAGTAAATGTTCCGTTAGGTGTTACCACTGTTGGTGCAGGTGTGTTACCTGTTTTACAATAAGTAGCAGCAGAGTAATTAAAGGTAGCAATTTGAACTGCATTTATGGTTATATTGGCTGTGGCTGTAACAGCAGGACATCCTGCGGCTGCGGCTACTGTATTAGTTACTGTATAAGTACCAGCAGTGCTTCCGGACAAATCAACAACACCCGAAGTAGGAGAAACAAAATGTAGACCACTAGCGGCTGTAAAAATTCCAGCAGTTCCTCCAGTACTAATTAATGGAGAAGGATTAAGCACATCTTGACAATACGGTGTTCCAGGATAAGCAAATGTTGCAATTGGCATGGCGGTTACAGTAATAAGTGTGGTGGCAACTGCTGCAGGGCAAGCGTTAGCTGGAACACTATTGGTAACGGTGAAGTTACCTGTTGCAGAAGTCAAGTCCACCAATCCTGTAGTAGAATTAACAGATAATGTAGTAGGTGCCACAGAGAATGTTCCTGCGGTACCACCAGGAGCAAGTGTTGGTAATGGATTAGTACCGTTCTGGCAATAAGGTGAATTAACATAACTAAAGTTTGCAATATTCTGAGCAACGATATCAATGGTTGCTGTTGCTACAGAAGCACCGCATCCTCCTGTTGCTGGAATGGTATTAGTTACGGTATAGGTTCCAGGAGTACATCCTGAAAGATTCACATTTCCATTTGAAGAATTTATTACAAATGTACCGGTACCTGTTCCTGTAAAGTTTCCTGCGACAGCACCCGTGCCAAATGTTGGGAATGGATTTACAGAAGCTTGACAATAAGGTGTACCAGTATAACTAAAGTTGGCAAGAGGTGCAACTGTTATCGTAATCGAAGCAGTTGCTGTTGCTGAAGGGCAACCTCCTGTAGCTGCTATCGTATTGGTGACAGTAAAAGTACCAACGGGAGAACTTGCTAAATCTACTTGTCCTGGATTTCCAGCAACAAAATGAAGAGTATTCGGTGAAGAAGTAAATGTACCTGCAAAACCTCCATTAGAATAGGTAGGAGAAGGATTGGCTAAATTCTGACAATAAGGACTTGACGTATAACTGAAAGTAGCTATTGGTGTTTGAGTAATGGTTATGGTGGTACTTGCATTAACTGAAGCACAAGCACCTGATGCGGGTACAGTATTGGTAATGGTATATACACCAGGGATAGTTGAACTCAAATCAATTTCTCCTGGTGTGCTCGAAACAAAATGAACATTTGGAGAAGACGCTGTGAAAGTTCCTGCACTAGAACCTATGCCTAGGGTGATAATTGGGTTTGCTCCATTTTGACAATAAGGCGAACCTGCATAAGTAAATCCTGCTGCGAATTGAGTGGAGATAACGACAGTTGCGGTTTGTATTGCAGCTGGGCATAACCCTCCACCAACTGTATTTGTTACAATATAAGTACCAGCAGTGCTGCTTGCTAAATCTATCTCACCAGTCGATGTTGAAACAAAAGTCAAACCTAAAGTAGAAGAGAATGTTCCCTGAGTTCCTCCATTAGTGAATGTAGGAACTGGATTAGCACCGCTCACACAATATGGACTACCAGGATAACTAAAGGTTGCGTTCGGTGTTGGGCTTATAATTATAGTGGAAGTTGCAGTATCACCTACACATCCACCTGATGACATTACTTGATTGCTAACAGTATAGGTTCCTGCAGGACTAGTTAAATCAACTGCTCCGGTGGTTGCATTAATGATTAAGTTATTCGGAGAGGCACTGTAGACTCCTGCCACACCAGTAGCATCGGTATAGGTAGGGTTTGCAAAACTTGTTGATTGACAATAAGGACTTCCAGTATATGAAAATGTTGCACTAAATGCTGAAACGATAGTAACAACTGCTGAATCAACAGCGTCAGGACAGCCACCAGAGGCAGAAATAAAATTATAAATAGTATAAGTACCCGGTAGACTAGCCATTAAATCAATCGAACCATCAAAAATACCAACAATGACATTAGGGTCGTTTGAATAAACCAAACCTGTTTGACCTAAGAAGTTAGGGTAAGCCCACAAGGCTGATTGACAGAAAGGATTACCAGGATAATTAAAAGTAACATTTGGCATATCTGTCACAGTGATACTTGCTGTAGCCTGAATTGCAGGACATGAATTTGCCGGTGCGATGTCATTATATACTGTATATGTTCCAGCGATACTGGTAGCTAAGTTCACCTCACCAGTTACAGAATTTATATCCAATCCCGGAAATGGCTGTGCAGAAAACACACCCATTGTTCCTCCTGGATTTAAAATCGGAGTAGGATTTGTTGTGCTTTTGCAATAAGGGTCAGCTGGATAGAAAAAGAATCCATCAGGTGTTGGCGAAATGATTATTGTTGCTGTTGATGATACCGCAGGGCATCCACCAGCTGCAGCAATTGTATTCGTCACCGTATAGGTACCTGCATCTGATGCACTAGCGGTTACTGTACCACTTCCATCGATACTTAAGAATGAACTTGAAGGGGAATAAGTAAACACACCACCTGTAGCACCATTAGTATAAGTAGGTGAAGGATCAACACCACCACTTTGACAGAAAGGATTACTCACGTAACTGAACGTAGCAACTGGCACAGCAGTAATGGTTATGTCGAAAGTTGCTACTATTATTGGACAAGGACCTGAAGCCTGAAGCGTGTTAGTAATGGTATACGTTCCAGGAGTTGATAGTGCAAGGTTCACCGTACCTGTTGTTGGATTGATAATAAGATGTGTTGGATCAGAAGATGTAAATGTTCCTGCAACACCACCCCCTAAGAAAAATGGTGTTGGGTTAAATGCATTTTTACAAAAAGGATTACCAATATAAGTAAATGTTGCAACTGCAGGAGGTAGAATATTAATTAAAGATGTATAAACAGCATCGGCACAACCTCCTATTGCTGGAATTGTATTAATAACTGTATAGGTTCCAGGTTGACTTAATTCAGCATCAACAATTCCAGTAACTGGGTCGATAACGATACCAGTTGAAGGAATAGCAGTGAACGTACCAGCAAATCCACCACCTATAAAGGCTGGTGTGGCTAATACTCCTGCACTGTTACAATATGGGTCAGCAGGATAATTGAATGAAGCATCAGGTGCTGGTGTTATGGTTATGGTAGTTGATGCACTCACCGAAGGACAATCAACCGTAGCAGCTATTGTATTGGTGATGGTATACGTTCCAGTTGTGCATCCTGGCAAATTAATTACTCCAGATGCAGGGTCTATATCTAGTCCGGTTGCTGGTGTATAACTAAAAGTTCCTGGTCCTCCGTTAGGGACATAAATAGGAATAGGATTAGCAACATTCTGACAGAAAGGAGAACCATTGTAATTGAACCCCGGAGCAAATGTAGATTGAATATTTGCAGACATTGTTTTAACACAACCATTGATAGTTGATGTTACCCATACCGGACCAGGAGTGCTAATGGTTACAGAAGTAGAAGTTGAACCATTGCTCCATAAATAAGAATTGGCACCGGTTGGGGTTACGCTCAGTGTGGTTGGATTTCCTTGACATAACGAAAGTACACCATTCAATACAGAATTGTTGACCACAAAACCAGTGGTATCAACATAAACTCGAGCATTAACAACTGAAGTTTGAGCAGGTACACCGTTATCCGTTGCTGTAAATTGAATAATGTTAAGACCTGCATTAAGAACTGAAGCCACCACCTTGACTTGTGCCGTAGCCACATTTCCCGCATTATTACTTATGGTAGTGATACCTGGTGTTCCAAATGCATTAACTGTAATACTTGTAATTTGTCCAGCTTCTGGAGAGAGAAAGACAGCGTTCACTAAAACCGAATCGGTAATGCTACAAACTCTGATGGTATCGCAGTTGTTCAATCCTGTAACAATCGGAGGAATATTGGTAGTAGAACAGGTATTGAAATAAAACGATTGGTTGTCTAACCAACTTACTCCACTACTAGGGCTAACACTTACTGGGCCGTTATATACCGCACCTGCTTGTCCGAAACGACCAACTTGAGCAAAATTAACGCCATCGCCTTTGTTTACACCAACTGTTGCTGGCGTACCACCAAATCCATTGCTACCACTAGAAGCCGAACCAGTGGTCCAGTTCATAGAACCATAACAAAATGCCACGTTATTTCCGTTTGGAATGATTGGGTCGGTTCCATCGGAAATGATGCACTGAAAGGTATTTAATTTGTCGGTCATCATGCTGAAATAACCAACTTGATACCATTGAACGATTACATAAGAAGGAGTAATTTTATAATAAACCACACCACTACCTGATCCTCTTGTGTCGACATCTGCCCAAAAAGGAGCGACCATAACTACAGCAGACGAAGGAAAACCTGATGAAGTATAAGTGGAATAGCTGGAGCCGAAAGAAATATTTCCATTGTTGTTGATGTAAAATTGGTTATAATTGGTACCATACATACAGAAATTGAAAGCCATTGATTTTACAGGAGTAGAACCATCATCATTTGTATAAAGAGGTGCTGTACCAATTGTAAACTCTGCAACTGAAAAGGTAGGGTCAGTATTAACATTTGGAATCAAACAATTACAAGAGTTTAGTGTTTTTTCCATACCGTTTGAGTGCACTCCTCCATCATTGGTTTCTCTAGGCAAATCCTGAACTTGAGGGGCTGGATGCTCTGATTGAATAACTCGATAATCATACTCAGGATTTAGTTTACCTGTTTCTTTCAAATGCTGATAAACATCCGCTGGAATAATCATTTGTGCCTTAGGTGTCGCAGTTTGTGCAAAACCATTGATACCCATAAATGCAAACATTGCGACAGTAAAGAACAAAATGCTTTTGATTGGTGATTTAGAATTGAATAATTTTTGTGTCATTGCAGGTAGTTATTTATTTAGTTACTTGTTATTTTTGATTCACGTTTAAAATTAATAGATATTTACTCTCTCTCTGAATTATAAGGACGCAAAGTAACACAAAAAAGTTGCATTTCGCTACTAATTAGATCAAAAAAAAATAAACCAGCCTAAAACAATTGCAAACACTTGATTTTAAAGCACAAATCACGAATTGAAATATGCGTTTTATGACGAATATCACCTTTTAAGAAGCAAGTTTATTTCAAACTTTTTCATTATTGGTTAGAATTGACCTAATTTAACGCTAAAAATGAACACAATTTTAACTAAAATCAAAGTACAAAATAATGAATGTTTAATCAAAGCCATCGAACAAACTTACATTTCGAGGTCTTGTTTTTTTATTTTATACTATTTTTAGATCTCATTTATTATTTTTAAGTTCGAAATAAGCGTCAATAGAACACATTCATTGCTTTGGTTGAGCAATATCTTTAAGTTTTCTGCAATTCCATTGGACTTTTTCAAACAATCTATGGAACTTTACTAACTTCCCAAAGAATTTTATACAACTTCCTTAGAAAGTTGCCGAACTCCCTTAGTTCTTTTTGCAACTCCCAAGGCTTTTATTGAATTCCCATGGGTTCTAATGAATTCCCCTTGGCTCTTTTCGCAATTCCCAAGGCTTATTTTGCAATTCCCAAGGCTCTTTATTGAATAGCGTTGGAACTTGACTAACTTCCAGAGGGAGTTGACGAAAGTTCCAAAGGAGTTGACGCAATATCGCACGGACTTGAACAAAAGTTGAGAATTATTGAAACAGGATGGCGAAAATTTAAAAATCTTACTATTGTTTTATTTCTAAAACATATTGATTGAGGAAAGAAAGGTAGACGAATTTATTTCTTTTTTGAGTCTTGGATTTCCTTTTCTACAGGTTTTTCATAATTCAGCACACCACCCCAAAGCGACATTTGATGAAGCATCCAATCTTTTCTTGATATAATATATGCACCCGGATTAAGAACCGAAAACTTCCGAGGGTTTGGTAATACAGCCGCTATCAAACAAGCTTCGGGTTTGGTTAAATCTTTGGCTGATTTATGAAAATAAATTTTCGCTGCAGCATCTGAACCATAAATTCCGTCTCCCATTTCTATCACATTGAGATAAACTTCCATGATTCGTTTTTTGTTCCAAATGGTTTCAATTAGAAATGTGAAGTAAACCTCCAAGCCTTTCCTAACCCAACTTCTTCCACTCCATAAAAAAACATTTTTAGCTGTTTGTTGACTAATTGTACTTGCCCCTCTTGTTTTTTTATGATTCTCGTTGTACTCCATTGCCCTATCGATGGCTTCGAAGTCGAAACCATTGTGTTTAATAAAATTTTGATCCTCCGAACACACTACTGCTAACTGCAAATTGGGCGACAACTCGTCAAATGGAACCCAATGTTTTTTTAATTTCAATTCTTTTCCTTCTATCTTCTGTTCGACACACCTTATCAACATAAGTGGAGTTACAGGAATTGGTAACCACCTAAATATAATAACTGATATAATGCTTGAAATAAAAAACCACATGGCGGTTTTCCATAGAATATGCCATACTTTACTAAGAAATTTTTTCACTAAATATAACTAGGGGGAATTATAATTCGAATTTAGGACAATCGGCTGTGCCTAATTTTTGTAAATCTTCGGTACTCATCATGGGTGTAAATCCCATCATTATTTCGTCAGAGTTGGCTTTCGCTATACGAAAACGAGAGATGGTAAAATCAAAAGCATAACCAACAACTAAATTTTTCCAAACTCTAACTTGAAGTATAGCAGAAAAAGAATCATGAATGCGATAGTTGACACCAAGGCCAATACGTTTTTTATAATACGTGATAAAATTTATATTGGCGGATGGAATCCCTCTGAAATCGGTTTGAAGATTAATAGCTGGAACGGATACAAAGTTGTAATCACCAGAAATAAATTTTCGTGTTATGGTTACGTATGCCGCTGGTAAAAGCAAGACACCATTGCCTGTTCCAAGCTCTTTCCCTCCAAACGACAAGGTGTTTTTATATACATTGTGCACAGCTACGCTAAGTGTAAATTTCTTCGAATAGAGATAAAAACCAGGAATAACATCAGGGACTTTTACACTTCTGCTATCCAATGCAAAAGTAGGGTCGTTAATATCAAATACAAGATTGGATAATGCTACCTTTTTCATTCCAGCCGCAATACCGAAACTAAAACGATACTTTGGTGACAATTTGAAATGGATAGCATACGACAAGTAACCAACCTGAGTGGTGAATACCCCCATTTTATCTTGTTCTACATAAGCACCCACTCCATGCCAGTAATGACGGTATCCTTTTTTACCTAATGCTTTTGTGATGTTCACAAAATTTGTTTCTGGAGCCAATTCAAATCCACGCCATTGCGTTCTTCGTCCAGCTAAAAACATCAAGCCGTTTGAACTCCCTGCAATTGCAGGGTTTAATCCATAATCGTTAAAAGTAAATTGAGTATATTGCACCGATTGTTGTGCATAGAAATCTTGCAAAATAAAAAACAAACAGAGTATAGAGAATAACTTTTTCATTTATCTAACAATGTTTACGCAACCTTTAATAACTGAACTCTTATCTGTTCGGTCCTGATAAATAACATAATAATATGCTGCATCTGGCAACGGTGTTCCAATGATATCGGTAGCATCCCATTGTACATCATAAAACCCTTTATGATCGTACACTTTTTGTCCCAACCTATTGTAAACAATTACCCTCGCATCGGGAAATAATTCCGCCTTTTGTATTAACCAAGTATCGTTAAAGCCATCTCCATTAGGAGTAAAAACGGGTGATGGAACCATGTTACAAAAATCTTCGGTAATTTCGAATTCAGCCTTTGCGTAATCTGCATCTTGAACATCAGTAATCGTTACGGTATATGTCCCAACCTCAAGATTGGTAATGGTTGAAATAGAATCGCCCGATGTTGAAACCCCATTACTCCATACGTAATGGTAAGGTGCATGAGTACTATTATCGATATAATTAGTAACAACTACCGTGGCAGATCCAAGATACGAATGATTGCAACCAACGTTTACTTGTCGCTCTTTTATGTGAATATTTTGTGCAACCAAATGATGAATGGCGGAGCAAAGAAAACACAAAACAACAATTGTAATTTTTCTTTTCATTAATTGCATAATTTATTAATTAATTCTTCAGCCATGATGCTTCCTTTCTCAGCAGCAGTTTTCAGCACCTCGCAAGCCTGTGTTTTGTCGCCATGTTGATACATGGCTGTTGCCATGCCTGTGTAAGCCTCTCTATAAGATGCATCCAACTCGATTACCTTTTTATAATCTTTCACAGCATCATCGTAATTGCCAGAAATATCTTCCCAAAACGCTCGGCTATAATAAGCCGTTACATATTTTGCATCTATACCAATGGCTTTATTTAAATCCAATATGGCAGCAGGATAATCTTCGAGATAACCTTTTGCAAGCGCTCTATTGTAGTATGATTTTGCGTGATTTGAATTAAGAAGAATGGCTTTACTAAAATCTTTGATAGCTCCGCTATAATCTTTTAATTGAGCCTTAGCACTTGCTCTTCCATAAAAAGCTTCGAAATAATTTTGATTTAGTTTTACTACTTTATCGAACAGCTTTATTGCATCTTTATAACTTCCTTCTTTGAGTGTGATGTTTCCAAGCAAACACAAAGCGCTGTCGAAATCGGGATTTAATTGTAAGGCATTATCTAAGTCGTGCTTGGCTGCTGGGTAGTCTTTTAACGAATCGTTAACTGTAGCACTGAGTAAATACTCTGTAGCATTGTTTTGTGAAAACAAAAGATGTATGAACAAAGAAAAGCTTAATACGAGTAAAGTTTTTTTCATCAACAAATGTTTATTTTTTATCCTCAATTGAAAAAGTTTTATTCTCAATGAATGCACAATGATAAATAAATATTTTTATTTGAGCAAATTTCCAAGTGAGGTGTCGAAAATGTTTTTGAAATCAGCCACGGTACCAAAACTCTCTTCATCAATAATTATTTCTTTTCCTTTTACATCACCAAGGTATTCGAATTCGGCCCTCGATTCCATCATCAAATCAATAAAAGCATCTTCGTCTTCTTTCTTCACCGATACAATCACTCTGCTTTGTGCTTCTCCGAACAAGAAAGCATCGTTGCGAACAGAATCATCTGTATTGATATTAAAGCCTAAACCATTTGGCATTGCACATTCTAAAAGGGTAATGAATAATCCTCCATCCGAACAATCGTGTGCCGACTGAATGCATTTAGCTTTGATGATTGATTTCACGGCTTTCTGAACTTCGTATTCTTCATCCAAATTAAATGCTGGAGCAGGTGTATTTTTTATTTTATGATACGAGAATAAATATTCGGAAGAGGCAATATCGTTTTTCGAACTTCCGATTAAATAAATGGAATCTCCTTCGTTTTTAAAATTCAATGTCATTCTATCCGACTTATCTTTCAACACACCAAGCATACCAATGGTAGGTGTTGGAAATACAGGACCTTCGTAAGACGATTGATTGTAGAAACTAACATTTCCTCCTGTAACTGGGGTTTGAAATTTGATACACGCTGCGCCCATTCCTTTGATTGCATTGGTAAATTGCCAATACACTTCGGGGTTATATGGGTTTCCAAAGTTCAAACAATTGGTGATTGCCGAAGGTTCACCACCACTACACACAATGTTACGAGCTGCTTCGGAAACTGCAATAGCACAACCTGTTTCTGGGTCGGCATTCACATAACGCGAATTACAATCAACCTTTAGGGCAATAGCTTTATTGGTTCCTTTTATGTTTACTACCGCTGCATCGGAAGGAGCGTTGGTGCTCATATTGGCAGTACCTACCATTGAATCGTACTGATTGTAAACCCATTGTTTGGAGGCAATGTTCGGATGCGCTACCAAGAATTTAGCAACTGCTTTCAAGTCGGTTGGTTCTGGCACATCATCTATATTGAACTTTTTCGACTCTTTAAAATAAGCTGGTTCTTTTGAGTCGCGGTGATAGACAGGAGCACCACCACCCAACACTAAATCGTGAGCAGGAACATCGGCCACACATTCATCACCGACAAAAAACTTAATGTTTTTGGTATTGGTTACTACGCCTATCATGGCACAATTTAAATCCCATTTATCAAACACACGTTGTACTTCTTTTTCTCTTCCTTTTTTCACCACTATCAACATGCGTTCTTGCGATTCGGAAAGAAGAATTTCGAATGGTTGCATGTTTGCTTGGCGTGTTGGCACACGGTCGAGCCAAATTTCCATTCCATGTTCGCCTTTGGCACTCATTTCGGAAGTGGAGCAAGTAATACCAGCTGCTCCCATATCTTGCATACCAACAACGGCACCTGTTTTTATTACTTCTAGCGTAGCTTCTAATAAAAGTTTCTCTTGAAACGGGTCGCCAACTTGCACTGCTGGTAAGTCTTTGGCCGAGTCTTCGGTAATATCAGCAGAAGCAAAGGTAGCTCCATGTATGCCGTCTTTACCTGTGGCCGAACCAACGATGAACACTGGGTTGCCTACTCCATGCGATGTAGCGGAGATGGTTTCGCCAACTTTCACAATGCCTGCACTCATGGCATTCACTAGTGGATTGACATTGTAACAATCATCAAAAAACACCTCGCCACCAACGGTAGGTATTCCGAATGCATTACCATAATCTCCAATTCCTTTTACTACTCCTTTCACCAACCATTTTGTTTTTTCGAGGTTGATATCGCCAAAACGAAGGGAGTTGAGTTGCGCTATAGGGCGAGCTCCCATGGTAAATATATCTCTGTTGATGCCTCCTACTCCTGTGGCAGCGCCTTGATAAGGCTCTAATGCCGAAGGGTGATTATGCGATTCGATTTTGAAGGCACATGCCAAACCATCACCTATATCCACCAAGCCAGCGTTTTCTTCGCCTGCTTCGGCCAATATAAAGGGTCCTTTTTTAGGAAGTTTTTTCAACCAAACGATGGAGTTTTTGTACGAACAATGTTCGCTCCACATCACTGAGAATATACTTAACTCGGTGAAGTTGGGTGTTCGGCCTAATATGGTTTTTATCTTTTCGTATTCATCAGGAAGTAATCCCAATTTCTGTGCGGTTTCTACGGTGGTCAATTGTTCTTTTACAGTGTCTGACATGGATGGTTTTGCGCTAATTCTCTTTCGTAATATTGTTTACAAAAATAGTTTTTATTTTTTAATCAATGCTTATTGTTTGTAATTATGCTAAAAACTTACCTTAAATGATTAGGGCTCATCTGGCATTTCAGGTTCGTTTTACCTTGTGATATTTTCGATTGGAATACTTTTTTATTATAACTTTGTTTTCGATTTTAATCTTCCACACATGAAAAAAATATTCCTCTCTCTTGGTTTTATCACATCCTTATTCACTCTTTCGGCTCAGGTACAAGGGCCTAACAATCCTAGCTTTGCTTCGGAACAAATGGCAGGTTGCCTAGCATGTGTTGGCACTGATTGGACAAGTTTCACCCCAGTGTATGCCAACGACAATGTAAATGCTACGGTTAATTTGGTGGCCAATCCGAGTTGTTTTCAGAGTTCGTGTTATTATTCAAAAGATTTGTATGCTTCTCATTTTGGTTTTACCATCCCTCCCTCTTCCACTATTGATGGGATATTGGTGGAGGTAAAGAAAAACAGTGGAGCATCCACGGCCAGTTTTCCGCTACGCGATTCGGTCATTTCGTTAATCACATCGGCAGGTATTTTGGTGGGGCAAAACAAAAGTTCATCGGTGCCTTGGCCTACAGTTAGCGCTTATACCAGCTATGGTGGTAATACCGACCTTTGGGGACATGCTTGGACGGCTACCGAAATTGATAGCTCGGAATTTGGACTCGATTTAAAAGTAGTGAATACGGTAAACTCTCAACAAATAGCCAATGTAGACCATATTCGCATCTCAGTGTTTTATACCAATTCGTTGGGAATAGCCGAAATGCAAAGTAGCGAACCTCAAGCACGTATTTTCCCAAATCCGGCAACGGATGTAATTACACTTTACTCGAACAAAGACATCATTAGCAAAGCATCGGTGATGGATGTTTTGGGAAATGAAGTGATGAATATCGACTGCAGAACGAAAACTAACCTCTTGAAAACTGACATCAGCAAATTGGCAAAAGGGGTTTATTTTTTACAATTTACCACCTCGAACGAAACCAAAGCCTTTCGATTGGTGAAAGAGTAAAAAGACCTTTGAAAACATAAAACTGCCATTTTTGCAGATTCTCAATCAAAAAACGCTGCCAAAAAGGCGAGGAACTGGAAAGTTTTTAATGAAAAAGTTATTTCCGCTTGGAATTGACCAAAACCATTAATGTAAAGCATCAGTTCCGCGTGACTTGACACATAAACATTATTGTAAAGTGGCAATTCCGCAAGGAATTGACTAAAACCATTAATGTAAAGTGGTAATTCCGCGTGGAATTGACCAAAACCATTAATGTAAAGCGGTAATTCCGCTCGGAATTGGCCAAAACCATTAATGTAAAGTGGCAATTCCGCAAGGAATTGACTAAAACCATTAATGTAAATCCTCCAAAACGCGCGTTTCCAATCAAAACCATTAATGTAAACCGGCAATTCCGCAAGGAACTGACCAAAACCATTAATGTAAAGTGGTAATTCCGCAAGGAATTACCTAAAACCATTAATGTAAAACCTCCAGTTCGCGTGAAACGTATTAAAACCTAATTAGAAAATACCTCAAAAGGGGAATTTCGAGTATACATATAATATAAGTATACATCAAAACATCAGTTTAGATGCAAATGGATGATTGACCACCTAAAAATTCGAAAGATATGACAAGTAGGATTTCGAAAGGAAAATATAAAATTGAAATTTCTACCGAGATAGGATAAAGTGAGGTTGAAAAAATTCGGTCAAATTTATTGACATTCAATTTATTTATGACTACATTTGTAGTGTCAAATTATTCATTAAGAATTTAAAGCCATGAAAAAACTTTTCCTTTTGATTGTATTTATTGCAACTGCCATAAATACTTACTCACAATCACCAACTAATGACGATTGCTCGGGAGCCATATTACTTGTTTCGAATGGTAATTGCATACCCACCTCGGGCACTGTGGACCTTGCTACTAATTCGGGGATTGGTTCAATAAGCGGATGCAATCTAACACCTCCTGATGATGATGTTTGGTACTATTTCATGGCAAGTAGTTCCATAAATATCGTCACCGTAACCGACACCAGTATGACTCCAGCGGTTGAGGTATTTAGCAGCGATACATTAGGCTCGGCTTCTTGTTTAGGTAGCTCTATCGTTTGCGGAGTCGCGGCTGGATTCGGAGGCACTGAATCAATTGCTTTCCCAACTACACCAGGTGAATACTATTATATAAGAGTGTATGATTACAATGGGGCGGCTGCAATTACGAATGGTGCATTCGATATTTGTGTTGTCAGCTTACCAACAAACGACAATTGTTCGGGAGCACAAGCACTAATACCGTCTAATATCTGTTCTCCAACTCCAGGCTCTGTAGATGGTGCAACACAAACCGCTATTGCAACTTGTGGGAACGCAGGGAGTACAA
Source organism: Bacteroidota bacterium (assembly GCA_037131555.1). GTDB lineage: Bacteria > Bacteroidota > Bacteroidia > 2-12-FULL-35-15 > 2-12-FULL-35-15 > 2-12-FULL-35-15. The sequence continues at coordinate 39,550 of JBAXQU010000007.1, read as the reverse complement.
ATGATGATGTATGGTTTTACTTTACGGCTACTGATGCAACTCAAACTATTACTGTTGATGGTTCGTCCGGTTTCGACCCAGTGTTCGAATTGTTTTCAGGTGCCTGTGGAGCTTACTCATTAGGATGTGTAAACGCTACTGGAATAGGGGGAACGGAATCATCCGCTTTCAACAACTTAGTAGCTGGTACTACCTATTGGGTAAGAGTTTACGATTCGGGTAACGGAATACCGGCAACCACTGATTTCACCATCTGTGTCACCAATCCCAATTTACCTCCTGTGCCCTTCCCTTTCCAATCAACAGATACCATAAGAATATGTGGGTTGAACGACTCGGTGATAGTCACCGAACATTTCAACTCTGTCGAACTTGGACAAACTACTAGTGTTGTTGTAAATACCGCTGGAACGCCTGGCATAATCATGTTATCCAGCAATTTCGGAAATATTTCGACTATTCAAATTAAGTTAATTTGCTCGAATGCAAATGCAGGGCTAAACATCGTTTCACTCACCGCTACCGATAACGGAGTTCCTGCAGCTACAACAATTTTATACCTTGTCATCTTTGTAGATACCGCTAATTGTTATACCGATTCGACTTTAGTATGGCCAGGAGATGCTAACAGCGATTCGGTAGTTAATAATAATGATTTGTTACCAATTGGATTGTATTATGGTGAAGTCGGTTCGCCTCGCACGGTTCAAGGTAATCTTTGGCAAGGAGACACAGCAACCAATTTCGGACAGATACAAAACAACGGTGCAGATTTAAAACATGTTGACAGCAACGGAGATGGAACGATAGACCAAAACGATACACTCGCCATCAACCTCAACTATAATTTGGTTCATGCCATCACCGTTAATCAATCAACTATTAAAACAAATTCTCCTGATATTCGATTGCAAATAATGGGTAATGCCTACAATGCAGGCGATTGGGTAGATGCAGAACTCTTGCTCGGAAATTACACTACACCAGCTGTCGATTTGTATGGCATTTCTTTCAACATAAGCTACAATTCTTCACTTGTTCAAACTGGTACCGAAACAATTAGTTATCCCAACTCTTGGTTTGGTACCATGGGTAATGATGCTATTTCGATAGCAAAAGCCGACCCTTTGGCAGGAATGATGTATGGAGCAGAAACCAGAATTGACCATTCGAGCGTGAATGGAAGTGGCAAGATAGCTGACTTCAAATTACGTGTCAATACATTTTTAAGCGATGCCTCACCACTCAATATTTCCATTACTGATTTCAAAGCAAACAATGCTTCTGGTTTACCACTTAGTTTCAACATTCAACCTACCAATCTTATCACTGTTGGTATAGATAATAGTTCGAAAAATGATGGAGTAAGTATTACACCGAATCCATTCACATCACAATTTACAATTTCGTTTGGTGAAGAACAAAAAAACACAACCATAAAAATAATGAATCCTCTTGGCGAATGTATTCAACAACTTGCCACCAATAACCAAAACTTCACAATTGATATGAGTGGCTATGCAAAAGGAATCTATTTTGTGAGAATAGAAGATGAGAAGAAAAATATAGTGAATAGAAAGTTGATTAAGAATTAGTACATATTTCTTTTTAATATTTTACATTTGTTGCAGATATATTAATCAAACATCTCCTGCTGATGAAGAATAAACGATTACTCTACATACACCTTTTTCTATTCATTCCATTTATTGCTGGTGCTCAATCGAAATTAATTGATTCACTTCTCAACGTTTTAAAAAACGAAAAAGTTAATTCGCAAAAGGTGAAATGCTTGAACGAATTGGCTTTGGAATACGAAAACAATTTTTCATTTTATAAAGCAATAGCTGTTGCCGATTCAGCCATTCGCATAAGCGATATCATGTTGAATGAAAACAAAGATGAGAATGCGAAGCCGATGATATTAAAAGCCAAAGCAAAATCGTATCAAACATTGGGTGGAATTTATTATGATAAAGGAGCCTTTCCTGAAGCGTTGAATAATTACTTCTCTGGATTAAAAATATACGAAACATTAAAAAATAAAACCGGTGTTGCGCTTTCGTACAATAGCATTGGCAATGTTTACGATGCTCAAACCAATTTTGATGAAGCATTAAAAAACTATCAACTTTCACTCGCTATCTCCGATTCTGCAGGCGACAAACTGAGTGTAGCTAGGTGCAACAACAATATTGGAAATATTTATGCCGAACAAGGAAAACTAGATGATGCATTGAAGCATTATTCCATTTCATTAAAAATGAAACAAGAATTAAATGATAAATCGGGTATTGCTTTTTGCTATAATAACATTGGTAATATATATGTACTAAAACAAAATTATGATGAAGCGATACAAAACTATACAGCCTGCTTAAAACTCAGAGAGGAACTCAATCACAAACCTGGCATAGCTGCTACTTATGGCAACATAGGTGAGCTTTATTTACGCCAAAAGAAGTATAAAGAAGCAGAACAATATTTGCAAAAGGAAAAACTGATTGCAAAAGAAATTGGATACAAAGAAGAATTGCAAGCAGTATATTATCGATTAACATTTTTAGATAGTGCAAAAGGAGATTTCAAAGGAGCACTAGAAAATCAGAAATTATATACACTTTACCGAGATAGCTTAAACAATGAGGAGTCGAGAAAGAAAACGATTCAAACACAAATGACTCACGATTTTGAGAAAAAAGAAGCCGTAGCAAATGCTGAACATAAAAAGGAATTAGAGAATCAAGAAAAACTTTCGGAAGAAAAAAGCAGAAAACAAAAACTCATCATTGCATTTGTTGTACTAGGATTGATTTTAGTTATCGTGTTTGCCGGCTTTGTTTTGCGGTCGTTACGTTTGACACGAAAACAAAAAAACATCATTGAAGAACAAAAGAACACAGTAGAACAAAAAAAGAAAGTAGTAGAAAGTCAGAAACTATTGATTGAAGAAAAACAAAAAGAAATAATCGACTCGATTACTTATGCTAAACGATTACAGCAAGCCATACTTCCATCTGATGAAGAAATAAAAAAACACTTCCCTGAAAGTTTTATTTTGTACAAACCGAAAGACATTGTAGCTGGAGATTTTTATTGGTTGTATTATTCTTCAGCAGAAGACACCGTATTTCTAGCGGCCGCTGACAGTACAGGACATGGAGTACCAGGTGCTATGGTGAGTGTGGTTTGCAGCAATGCATTGAACAGAGCAACCAATGAATTTCATTTGACAACTACCGGACTAATACTAGACAAAACACGTGAATTAGTATTAGAAACATTTGAAAAAAGTGGAGAAGAAATAAAAGACGGAATGGATATTTCGTTAATTGCCTTCAACAAAAAATCAAAAACAATTACTTGGAGCGGAGCTAATAATCCGCTGTGGATGTTAAATGACAATACGCTTACAGAAATCAAACCCAATAAACAATCTATTGGGAAAACAGAACATCCACAACCGTTTACTACGCATCAAATAACATACACTGACAATATTTGCATTTATCTTTTCACCGATGGATATGCTGATCAATTTGGCGGACCAAATGGTAAAAAATATAAACATAAATTACTTCAAGAAAAATTAATTGCTTCAGGCAATTTAAGTACCTTTAAACAAAAAGAAACGCTATCCCTTGAATTTGATAAATGGAAAGGTAATCTCGAACAAGTGGATGATGTTACTATTATAGGTATCAGATTGTAGAAAAGGAGAAAACACTTATCAAAAAACAAACATTTATATTTTCAGGAATAACAACTTAAATTATTTTTTATGAAAAACATTTGTACCATTATCATTTTCTTAGCTAGTGCACTTATTGTTCGTTCACAAACAAATATTGTTACCTACGCAGGGAATGCAGGTAAAGAAACATTTTATGATGTTACAGAGATTACTGACGGAACATTTTTAGTAGCAGGTTATGCAAGCGATTTAAACTGGATTGACAATTCTATTCCTCGAATTCAACTAACCAACACAAGTGGTATTCACAATTCACTTGGCACAAACCGTTTTGGGTTTATCCTTCACCTTTCTGCCGATTTGCAAAATATAATAGAAGTCGTTCATTTTCCTCAAGGAGCTGTTGAGAATATTCGATTTATAAAGACCACTTCATTGCCCTATGCTCCAACAGGAGACTTATTCATTAGTGGAACTACAGCTGATACATATAATAATGATGGTGGGTATTTTATTGCAAAGCTCAATAATAATTTCATCAATGGAACACCTACTTCATTGGTTTGGTCACGAAACGTATGGGCAACAAGCTATTTGCAAGACTACCAACCTTGGGATGTAAACAAAGATGGAGAAGTTTACTATATAGTAGGAGAACCCTTTGGTTATAATTGGAGTGCTATTTACAGCATGGACAATGCAGGAAACCGAAGGGTAATCAACAATTGGCGCACCCATTGGTTAACTGCTGGTGGCGAATGGCATGGAGCACCTGCTACTTCAGCGCCTGGAGGCTTAGCATCCATCTCGTATAGCGGGATTGTACTTAAGATTTGGGGGCGTTGCGATTTACGATCGTGGACGATGAATGATTATTTAGCAGTAAGTCCAGATGGTAACGGAGGGTTAAAACAAGGTAAGTGGCCAACGGATATTTTATTTAACGGGCCGTGCGACCCTAACAACCCTACCGCTGTAAGTCCAGGATATACAGGATACTCAGCTGCTTCTTGTTGCCCAGTTCATGGGGGGACCAATATCGCAATTGATAGAAGAAATGGAAATTTATATATTGGAATGAATATGAAGAGTACATCCGATTCGGCAAATGGAAACTCGCCCGATTTCGAACCTGCAGTAATTGCAATGGATAGCTCAGGTATGTTAGATTGGTGGAGTAGATTATATCACGAAATCACACCTGCAGGTGACACTATGGAGTCTATTCCTGATCAATACATCGATGCTTTGGCGATAGATTATAACAATAATAAATTAGTTGTTGGCGCTCGTTGTCATGGAAACAACACAGAAAATTTTTGGGAAGGAAACACCGTTACTTCGAATCCTTCTGCCTACGGTTTTCAAAACCATTTTACCGGAACCTTTGGCAACATTCACGAAACTTGGCTTGGTAAACTTCAACTAAACGATGGTATGCTAACCAACTCCACCTACATGGCTGAACTTTATGAAGGCACTGGCTCACTAGGAACTCCTCATATTGACCCAAACCTGGACGGATGGCCAGACCCAAATACTGGATGGCCTGATTTGAATACAACTCGTATTACCAAAAATAGCATGAAGGTAACTTCGGCAGGAAACGTTTGCGTACTAGGTGTTGGAAGAAGAACAATCACCACAGCTAATGCTTATCAAAAGATGGTGAAACCATATTGGGGAGGTAAAAGCTGTTGGAATAGTTTTGTTAGAGTGTATGATCCGGAGTTTCATGTACCTCTTTATAGTTCTTTAGTGGTGGGGAAATGGGATACAATAACACAAGCTGGGGGTAGTAATACTGAATTATTTGGAGTGTATAAAACTAGCCAAGGAGTTATAGCTGTTGGAAGACAAACGGCAGATACACTTGGCAATGCTTTGGGTAACGATATACCTGTTACGAATATTACACCTTGGGGAACATCAAGCCCACAGAATGAGTCCGCTATTTTAGTGTATTACAAGGCCAACAATCTTATTAATACAAACGATGACATTAATTTATCTACAGTAGTTTTTAACCAGAAGGAGAGACAGATAGACTTCAGCATTTCCCCTAACCCGTTCACCAGACAAACATCAATTTCGTTTAACAAAGAACAAAAAAACAGTTCAATAAAAATCATTAACTTGTTGGGAGAAGAAATGAAACAACTATCCTTTACAGGAAAAATTTTAATATTCGATAGAGGATCATTACCCTCAGGTCTCTACTTTGTATGTGTGGAAGACGAGAACAATAATCGAAGTAATCGGAAAATAATTATACAATAATTTTATTAAAAAAAGAGGCTGATTCATTAACGAATCAGCCTCTTTTTTTATACATATTTATTACTATTTCCCTTTTTGTGTAGGATTTGCAGTAGGTTTTGGTGCTGGTGGTTGTAGCTTTAATATTTCCAATTTAGCTTTAGCTGCTTCTGCATCAGTTTTTGATTTTTCAGCAAGTGAAGCAGCTCTTGCCGCATCAGCCTTCGATTTTTCAGCACTTGCAATTTCCGCTTGTGATTTTTTTGCATTTGCATCGGCCAAAGCCTTATCCGCATCCGCTTTTGCCTTATCTGCAATTGCAGTCGCTTTTGCCGCATCGGCTTTTACTTTCTCTGCATTTGCTATATCTGCTTGCGCTTTCAATTTATCAACTTCTGCTTTTTTGGCATCTGCAGTTGCTTGACTTGTTTGAGCAATAGCAGCAGCCTTTGTAGCGTCTGCTTTTGCTTTTTCAGCATTTGCGATATCCGCTTGTGCTTTTAATTTATCAGCTTCCGCTTTTTTATTATCAGCAGTTGCTTGAGTTGTTTGAGCAATTGCAGCAGCCTTTGTAGCATCAGCTTTTGCTTTTTCAGCATTTGCTATATCTGCTTGTGCTTTTAATTTATCAACTTCCGCTTTTTTATTATCAGCAGTTGCTTGTGCAACTTGTGCTGCAGCTGTGGCTTTAGTTGCATCTGATTCAGATTTAGCTTTCAAAGCCTCGGCTTGCGCCTTTTGAGCATTCGCCAATACCTCTTGAGACTTTAATTTATCTGCTTCGGCCTTAGACTTAGCCGCCTCTGACTGAATTTTCAACGCCTCGTATTTTGGCTTTTCTGTTTCAGCCAATTGATTTTTCAGATTTAATGCATTCTCATCAGCTTTCGCTTTATCAGCAATTGCTTTTGTTTTATCAGTGTCAGCTTTAGCTTTATTAGCCTCTGCTGTTGCCTTATCGGCTTCTGCTTTTACTTTAACGGTAATGGCTTGTGAGGCCGCAGCATCCGCTTTTGCTTTATCGGCATCTGCCTTGGCTTTAACTGCATCCGATGCAGCTTTCTGCGCTGCTGCCATGACTGCATCTGCTTTCGCTTTTGCTGCCTCAGCAGTAGCTTTAATCGCTTCCGACTTTGTTCGTTCAGCATCTGCTTGAGCTTTTGCAGCATCCGCCTTTTTTCCTTCTGCTTCCGCTTTCGCTTTTTCCGCTTCTGCTGTTTTTATTGCTGCTTCTGCCTTCACTCTTTCAGCATCCGCTTTCACCTTTTCTGCCTCCGTTTTTAGATTCTCGGCATTCACTTCTTTTCGTGCAACAACTAACATTGAATCCATTTTACGTTTTTCCTTCTCCACATCAACTCGCTCAACTTCCTTTATCACTTCTACCGTTGTTTCAACAGTTTCTACAACATCTACTTCTTTCTCCACTGTTTTATTCACCTCCACAACATCACTTACACTCATTTCTTTTGTGAGGGTTACCACTTGACCAGTTGCATCAATGTTCTCCATTGAAAAGCCACCACCTTCAATTTTAAAAATATCGTAGCTATCTGCTTCTTCACGTATTGTTGAATAATATCTAGTTCCTCCTCCTATGATATAATAGTTAATATCATCACGCGTGGTATTAATTGGGAAGCCCATCGTTTGTGGCGCACTCCAGTTTCCATCTTCTTTCATCTCAGAGTAAAAAATATCATACCCCCCCATTCCGTCCTTATTTCCATTTGAGCTAAAGAATAAAGTTTTGCCATTCGGATTTATAAATGGGGATATCTCACTTGCATTTGTATTGATTATGTCTCCCAAGTTTTTTGGCTTACCCCATTTACTGCCAGTTTTTACACATTGGTATATATCAAATTTACCAATACCACCTTCCTTATCGCTACAGAAATAAAGATACTTTCCATCTGCTGAAACTGACACTCCTGTTTCATTTGATGAAGAATTAATTTCCGAAACAGGCTTTGGTTGACTCCAAACTTTATCAATATAGTTACTTTGAAAAACATCCGCTTGTCCATTAATATCCTTTCTTATGTATAAGGTAAGTCCGTCTGCAGAAAGACAGAGCGGAGCCTCGTCTTTATCTGTGTTCCATTTAAAAGCAATTGGGGGTTCCCAGTTCCCTTTCGCATCTTTCATTGTAAAATAAATATCCTCATCAAATTTCCCATTCGTGTTACTTATTTTTTTAATCCCATCTTTAGGCGCTCTTCGCGATGCAAAAAACATGACCGAATTATCAATTGTCAACACTGGATTCGTTTCCGAAAAAGTTGAATTTACATTTTTCCCTGGATTTTTCATGGTTACATCTCTGGGACTCTTCGAAGCATTTTTAGCATTTATACAATTACGAATCGCTTTATCAACAGGTATCGAAGGGTTTCCATTACTTTTATCATCGTATTGAAACAACATCAAGAGTGCACTGTCTGGCTGATTATTTGCCAAGTATGTTTGACTTAAAAAATATAGCACATCATATGGAGCAGCCTTTTCAGAATTGTTAAAAAAATCATACTTTTGGACCATAGTTTTACTTGCCTTTCTGAAATAAGGTAGTGCTTTCGATTGCTCATCTATAGAATTAAAATAACACATTCCCAATTTGAAATTTATGTTCGCATTCAATGCATCTTGCTCAAGTAGTTTCTGCCAAATTGTAAGGGCAGAACTAAATTGTCCGTTACTTAGGAGTTTGTTACCTTCATCCATACTTTCAGAAAAAGGGGTTTTAACCATATTGTTTTCTAATGAGAATCCTTTTGTGCAGTTGAAAGATAAAAAAAACAAAAGAATAGAAATAAAATGTAGCTGTTTCTTCATGATAAAAAAATTAAAATAAAATTGTTGGTAAATGTATTAATTATAAAAATTGGTTCGTCAAATTTTCTAAAATTTTTTGCCAGTTAAAATCATTTTACTAATTAAAAAAAATTTATAATTTAGCACCTTTATAATTTTGCTAATACAATTCATTTCTAAGTCACAATTAATATTTATATTATGAAAATAAAATTACTTCTATCAATTGTTGTTATTTTTTCCCTTAACTTAATTTCTAAAAGTTCAAATGCTCAAGTAATAGGAGCTGGTTATTATCACAGTTTATTAGTTTGTGCCAACGGTGTTACAAAATCAGTAGGTAATAACGGTGATGGGCAGCTAGGGGATTCTACTAATAATAACACTAATTTTCCTGTAACAGTAAACGGACTATATGGAATTATTGAGATAGCGGGTGGAAACTATCATACTATCGCATTACGCAATGATGGTACAGTTTGGACATGGGGGTATAACGGAGATGGTCAATTAGGTGATGGAACTTTTAACTCTAGTATTGTGCCAATTCAAGTACCATCACTCACTGGGGTTATTGCAATTGCCGCTGGGGCTTCTCACAACTTGGCTGTAAAAAGTGATGGTACAGTTTGGGCATGGGGTTCGAATGGAAATGGTCAATTAGGTGATGGAACATACAATACATCTTCGACACCGGTTCAGGCTGTCGGATTAACGGGCATCACAGGTGTTCAGGCAGGATATTATCATTCAGTTGCTCTAAAAAATGATGGAACTGTTTGGTCGGTTGGTTATAACGGTGATGGGGAATTAGGGGATGGTACCTATACAACAAGAAACTCATTCGCTCAAATTACTTCTGTATCAGGAATTACATCTATTAAAACAGGAGGATACCACAATTTAGCTTTAAAAAACAATGAAACGGTGTGGGCTTGGGGTTACAATTGGAACGGACAATTGGGCAATGGATCAACAACCTCTTCACCTATTCCGTTTCAGATTTCTACTCTAACAGGAATAATTGAAATAGGTGTGGGCACACTTCATTCATTTGCGATAAAAAATAATGGTTCAGCTTGGGGGTGGGGATATAATTATTACGGACAGATAGGTGACGGCACCAACACACAACAAAATTCTCCAATTCAAATTATGGCATTGACCGGGATCACAAAAATTACGGGGGGGTATTATCATTCTCTTGCTCTGAAAAACGATGGTACATTCTGGTCGTGGGGACATAATAATTATGGGCAGCTAGGTGAAGGAACCAATAACGACAGATATTTGCCTGGTTTAGTACACGATTGTTGTTCTAATCTGCCTATTATCAGCCTTCCGGTTTATTGCGTTGCAGAAGACACAACTGTTTTGACTTCGTCTTCATTTAAAACTTTTAAAATTAAAAATGCCGCCTGTGGCTCTTTAATAGTAAGTAATATCACATGTTCTAACCCTGCATTTGCTGTTGTTCCTACTGCCGATACAATTAGTGCTTACGATTCTGCAACAGTCACACTTCACTTTTCCCCAACTCTTTTAGGAAATAACTCAGGGACTTTAACCATATTTAATAATGCACACGACACCACACTTTGTGTTTCGGGATATGCAACCCCTACACCTGCTATTTCTGTAAGTCCGCTTTCTTTCAATATTTCATTAGGCTGTAACGACAGCATCACCAATTCATTTTTAGTTAGCAACACAGCTGGCGGTACTCTATCTTTTCATGTCGGTCCGAAAGTCAAAGCAGCATTGATTGCTGCAGATGCACCTTACCTTTCCGCTGTTCAAACCAAACTTATGAATACAGGATTGTTCAGTAGAATAGATGTTTACGATGCTGCATCTGTAACACCTACTCTCGCGCAGTTGCAACAGTACAATTCTGTTATGGTTTGGGACGATTGGAGTTATGCAGACCCTACCACACTCGGAAATAATCTAGCCGACTATGTAGACGCTGGCGGTGGCGTAGTAAAGGCTATGTGGTCGGTAGGCTATGCTGATATTGGAGGAAGATACAACGGCAATTACAACTGTATTGATATTCCAAATAATTGGACTTCTGTTACCGCTTCATTAGGAACAATTTACGTTCCCTCTAATCCAATCATGCAAAATGTGGCAAGTTTGGATTGTGGTGGTTATGGATATAGAGCGAATACCTTTACGGTAAATTCTCAGGCAACTCGTATTGTCGATTGGTCGGATGGAATTCCTTTGGTTGCTGTTCGCACGATCAATGCTGGCAAATCTGCAGACATCAATATGTGGCCTGTGCCAAGTGATGCCGATTCGTATGGCTGGATATCTAACACCGATGGAGCCAGATTAATGGCCAATACATTAGTTTATTGTGCAGGTCAATCAGGATTGTCGTCTGTCAATCCTTCGTCAGGATATGTCAACGCAGGAAACTCTGCGACAATTTCTATAAAATTTTCCTCCATCGGAATTAACGCTGGGGTTTATCATGACACTTTACTGATTACCTCTAACGACCCTAATAATCCTGTTGTAACATTTCCATGTACAGTTACCATTAATGGTACCGCACATTTGCAATATTCACTATTCAATACATCAAGTGCTTGTTTGAATCTTGATTCAATCATGACCAATACCATAAGTTTTGATTCAATATCAATTGCTAATTCAGGTTGTGATACTTTGCAATTACTTGCACTCGGGACCTCTCCTACTCAATATACAGTCGTTTCTTCACCAACATTAATAGTACCAGGAGGAACTGGACATGTAGTAATTAAGTTTTCACCTTTTTCATCAGGGACTTTTGCAGGTACACTTTCTTTACATACAAATATCGGTGATACCACTATCTGTCTTACAGGAAAAGCATATCAGGGACCTGCTATTTCAATAAACCCATCATCGTTTAATGTTACGCTTGGATGTGGAGATACATTAATTAGTAGTCTGCTAATTATTAATTCTGGAGGGCTACCGTTAAATTGGAATGGAGGAATATCGACAAACTCACCAACTGGATATTGTGCTCCTTCATACACTTATGGATGCACCTCTGGTGACTATATAAATCGATTTACTTTTAATACACTTAGTAAAATAAATTCTGGCTGTAACGGTCAATCTAACAATTTCATTTATGATCAAAGTGTAACCACAACTGTTCAACCTGGTGGTACGTATGCTTTGACAATGCAATCAGGTTCTTCGTGGGGTCAGGGTTTTGGAGTTTGGATAGATTATAATCAAAATGGAAGCTATGCCGATGTAGGAGAATTTGTATATGCATCGCCAAATTCGTCTACGGGATTGTATTCAACTACAATTACAATTCCCTCGAATGCACATACAGGAAAAACTCGAATTCGAGTAAGGTGTTCCTTTGGTAGCACGGTTGGCGCAGGAAATTATTGCAGTAATTTTACTTATGGAGAAACAGAGGAATATGATATAAAAATTGGTTCTGGTGCTTTTAGCACAACTCCATCCTATGGAACCATAAATTCCGGAGGGTCTCAATCAGTAGATGTAAAGTTGGATAGCCGAGGATTAACGGCAGGAGTTTATTCTAATCAAATTGTAATCAATTCGAATGACCCATCAAACCCCACCATTACTGTTCCATTGACATTGAATGTTGTTGGGGCTGCTCACATGCAATTCACGCTGTATAATACTTCTCTTCCTTGTTTAAACCTTGATTCAATAATGAATTACACTAGTAGTAAAGATTCATTGTTGATCACCAATACTGGATGCGACACCTTACTTATTAATAGTACAAACATTACACCTGCCCAATTTACGGTGGTTTCTTCTCCTTCATATATTATTCCTGGAGCTACAGGCCGAGTGATTGTGAAGTTTTCTCCAACGGTGGCAGGAACATTTAACGGTGAACTCACCTTTCATACAAATGTTTTGGATACAACTATTTGTTTAATTGGAAAAGCGTATTCAGCACCAACGATAACTTCGTCACCCACTACTTTTAACGTTTCATTAGCATGTAATGACACACTATCCTTGCCTTTACAGATTACAAATGCGGGAGGAAGCACATTAAATTACACAGCCTCTATTCCATCTTCTCTTCCGAGAGCCGCTTCATGCTCTCCACTTACTAATGGGACTTGCTGTAACATGGGAATATATAATGTTACGTTTGGAGCTATCAACAATACAACAGGAAACGCGACCGAAGGTTATCGAAACTATACTTCTATTCAAAGCACTATCGTTAATATTGGACAAACATACACATTATCTGTTCAAACAGGTAATCAATATAATGAATATGTAAGTGCTTGGATTGATTACAATGATGATGGCATTTTTCAATCCGGGGAAATGGTTATGAACGGAAATCTTAATTCGCTACCAAATAGATTACATATTGTCACTGTTACCATTCCTTCTTCCGCGGTTAAAAACAAAGCAGTCCGAATGAGAGTAGGTTCAGAATATTCAGGCTATTCTGCACCTCTGTCATGTAATAATGTTCAGTACGGCCAATTTGAGGATTACACTATCAATATAGCTCCTTCAGTCTATCTTTCCTCCTATACAGGTTCAATTGGAGCTGGAAATTCAAACTCGATTACAACTCACTTTTCATCTGCAGGTTTAATCGCAGGAGTGTATACAGGGAATATTACTTTTTCATCGAACGACCCCATTAACAATCCATTGCTAGTACCTTATACCATTACTGTGTCTGGGGATGGAACAATTGCATTGACAAAACACTGTTTTAATATCGATTCAATAATGCAAAACACCACACACCAAGATTCACTTTACATAAGGAATCCTGGATGTGATACATTACATGTTACCAATATTACGCATTCTCTGAGCGCATATTCAGTGAACCAAACGGTTTTTAACATCGCTCCTAACGATTCGGCAAAACTTAGGGTAACATTTGCACCTACTACTGTTGGAACTTTTATTGATACACTTAATATTCTGAATAATGATATTACACAACTTGTTTGCTTAAGCGATAAGGCTTACGCAATGCCAACAATATCTACTAATCCTACATCAATAAATGTTACACTTTCCTGCGGTGACTCAACTACAACAAATTTGGCAATTAACAACACTGGGGCTGGGGTTTTGAATTGGAGTGCCACTGGAGGAGGAAGCGTGTTGCTTCCTTCTGGTTATTGCCTTCCTACCATGTATCCAAGTAATGGATATTCGTATATAAACAGTGTAACCACATCTGGAGGTACTGTAAATATTACTACTCCAGTAGATGCTGGATTTACGGGCAATGTTGCTTCGGGAGTAAATTATTACCCTTCGGCAATGGTTTCTCAGGAACCTGGGTCTTCTTTCACACTCACTGTGCAATCTCAGGGAGGCGGAGGCTATGCTTATATTTCTGTTTGGGTAGACTGGAACAGAAATGGGGTGTTTGACTCTGGAGAACTAATGGTGAATAATGTTTACACTGGCACTAACCTAACAAATTTCACCATAAATGTTCCGCTCGGAGCTTCATTCGGTGTTACAAGGATGAGGATTATTGATTGGACCAATGGAGGAGCGCCTGCACCTTGTGGTGGACTGAGTTCATATTATGGTGAAGCGGAAGACTACCTAGTGAGAATTGGATCTACAGGTCTTATGTTTTCTCCAACTTCTGGGACTATTGCCTCTAACAGTTCTCAAACAGTCTCTCTTCACATGAATAGTTTGGGTTTGAATAATGGTGTATATAATTATCAAATTACCATTCCGTCCAACGACCCGCTTAATCCATCTATCATGGTACCTGTTACCATGAATGTGGTTGGTATGGGGCACATTGCAGTTACTAAAACTTGTTTGAACCATGACTCAATCATGCAATACACCAATCATAAAGACTCTCTTTATATTAAAAATATAGGCTGTGATACTTTACACATTACCAACATCACCCATCAGTTAAGTGTTTATTCGTTGAATCAAACTACATTCAATATACTCCCTGGCGATTCCGTTAAACTAATCGCAACTTTTGCTCCAACAATAGTTGGTACATTTATTGATTCATTAACAATTCTCAATAATGACACACCTGTAAGAATTTGCCTTTCAGGAAAAGCTTGGGCAATGCCAACGATTACGATAACACCAGATACTATTAATATTACGCTCTCCTGTGGCGATTCATTATCCTATCCACTTGTTATTAATAATACCGGAGGAAGTGTGCTAAATTGGAATGCTAGTGCTGGCAGTAGTTTTGGTTCTCCTCCTTCAGGTTATTGCATACCAACTATGTATCCTTCTAATGGATACGCTTATATCAATAGTGTAACTACTTCAGGTGGATATGTAAATATCACAACCCCATTAGATGCTGGGTTTACAAGCAATGCTGGAGCGGGTGTAAATTATTACCCATCAGTCATGGTTTCTCAAGCACCTGGAGCATCCTTCACACTCTCTTTACAATCTCAGGGGAGCGGAGGGTATTCATACATTTCTGTTTGGGTAGATTGGAATAGGAATGGAGTATTTGACGCCACAGAAAGGATGGTGAACAATGTATATACTTCCAATGTACTAACAAATTTTATTATCAATGTTCCTATATCGGCTTCACTTGGAGTAACCAGAATGAGGATCATTGATTGGAGTAACGGTTCAGCTCCTGCACCTTGTGGCGGATTGAGTGGATATTATGGTGAAGAAGAAGATTATTTAGTAAGTGTTGGTTCTCCAGGTTTGTCGTTAGGAAGCAACTCTGGAACCATAAACACTTCATCAAATCAAACAATTCAACTAAATTTTAATAGTTTGGGTCTGAATAATGGAGTTTACTATTATCCAATTACTATAACTTCAAACGACCCACTTCATCCGAGCTTAACAGTTCCTGCTACAATGAATGTAATCGGTGTGGGACACATCGGAGTTTCGCAAAACTGCCTAAATCTTGATTCCATAATGCAATACACTTCTCATCGTGATTCTATTTATATTAAGAATACGGGATGTGACATTTTAAACGTAACCAATATTACGACACAAACAGCACTCTACACAGTAAGTAATACATTGTATGCAATCAACCCAGGTGATTCAGCAAAACTATATGTATCGTTCAATCCAATAGCAGTTGGTACATTTAGAGACACCATCACAATTTTTAATAGCGATGTTACCAAAAAAGTTTGCTTAACAGGAAAAGGGTTTGCAAGACCTATTATCAGCTTTAGCCCTTTATCATTTAATGTTAACTTGAGTTGTTCCGATTCGATATTTGACACTTTGCAAATTCATAACAATGGAGGTTCAAACCTCTTTGCTCAATTTTCAGGTACCGGAAGCGCTAAAATAAAAGTAGCATTAATAGGCGCTGATAATACAGGTGAGATTAATGATGTACAAAGTAAACTTATGGTTACAGGCAGATTCACCGCTGTTGATATATTCTTAGGACAAAGTGTAACACCAACTTTAGCACAGCTTCTACAATATGATGCAGTCTTAGCATGGGGTGATTATAATTTTGCTAACCCAACTTTACTTGGAAATAATCTGGCTGATTATGTTGATGCAGGAGGAGGATTGGTAACAGGTGTGTTTGCTGTTGGCGGTGCAAACGGAATTGCTGGAAGATACAGCACAGGACATTATTGGTGCATAAGTAACACATCTGGATATTTAAGTTCAGGACAACAATCTTTAGGGACAGTATATCAAACAGGACACCCGATTATGCATAACGTGAACAGTTTTAATGGAGGCACATCTTCGTTTCGAGCCAACACTTTTAATGTCGATGCAGGTGCAACTAGAATTGCTGATTGGACAGATGGCAGACCTTTGGTTGCAACTAAAACATTTGGATCATCCAGGGTTGTCGATTTAGGAATGTTCCCTCCATCTAATAGTGTTTATGGTAGTTATTGGGTGAATACAACTGATGGAGCTACTTTGATGGCGAATGCACTTTTCTATAGTGCTAATACTGGTGTTTCTTGGATGACAATGACTCCACATGCAGATACAACTTCTGCGGGAAGTACATCAAATGTTCTTGTTGGATTTAATTCAACAGGACTTACAGTGGGGACATATAATGCAAACATTTATGTAAGTTCTAACGACCCCTTAAGTCCACTTGATACCATTCCTGTAACTTTGCATGTGAATGGAACTTCCATAATTAATCTATCGGTAAGTTGTTTGAACATGGATTCAATCATGACATATACCACCAGTACTCATTCATTGACTATACAAAACACAGGATGCGATACATTACGAATAACAAATATTACTAACCAGCAAAGTGCATATTCGGTAAACCATACTACATATACGATTCTTCCGGGTGGTTCTGCAAGTTTGCAGGTTACGTTTGCTCCTATTACAGCAGGAACTTATTTAGACACGCTTACTTTCATCAATAACAATGTGGTTCAGCATGTCTGTCTTCATGGAATTGCATATCCTAAGCCTGTTCAGTGTCATAGTCCGAATTCATTGAACGTTCATTTTACAATTTGCCAAGACTCTGTTCCTAAACAAATAAATGTATGTAATACAAACGGAGGAAGTAATTTGAATTGGAACTTGACCACAATTCGTGGAAATTGTGCTACCTTTGATGGAAACGGAGACTATATTAACCGCGGTACTGTGAACCTTCCTACTGGAAGTGTAATGACAGCTGAAGCATGGATATATCCCGTGGCATATCCTGATGCAACTTATAACGGTGTTGTTTGTTGGGGACCTAGATATTGCTATGGCAGCACCTTCTTGCTTTCCATTCAAAGTAATGGAAGGCCAAGTATGGCTACTTGGTGTAACGATTTCGTTCCTAATTCTGGCCCTACCGCTGTATTAAATCAATGGAATCATATCGCTTGTGTATTAAATGGAACTTCGGTAACTCTTTATATAAATGGAGTTCCAATAAGTGGAACACTTGCTTCAACACCGAACGTTCAATCATCGAACTTAGCAATCGGCTCCACTGATTATGGAGGAAGATACTTTAACGGGAAAATTGATGAAGTGAAAATTTATAATTACGCGCTTACACCTGCACAAATCTTAAACTCCATGAATAACGAATCAACTGGTAATGAATCAGGATTAAGTGGTTATTGGAATTTTAATAATGGAACAGCCCAAGACCTTAGTTCGTTTGGAAATAATGGCACTTTGATTGGCAATACATTTATTTCAGCTCCAAATGCTCCCGTTTATTCAAACACTGTTACTTTCAATACTTCATCTGGCAGCACAGTTGCAGGTGGTAGTTCTAATGTAACAGCTATGTTCCACAAAGCAGGACAGAGTCCTGGAACACATAACTTTTCAATCTATGTTAATTCGAATGATCCATTGAATAGTATTGACACGATTCCTGTGACCATGACTATTGATTCAATTGCACCAAACCCTCCTGTATCTGCTAATGTGAGTGAGTGCTTTGGAAATCCTATCCCTACATTTACTGCGACCGCCAATTCGGGTGATACGATTAAATGGTACAATTCATCAATGGTACTTCAACATATTGGTTCTCCTTTTAACGCTGGTCAAACGGCTGTCGGACTTTATACTTATTACGTAACAGCAACTGATTCTTTGAATGGGTGCGAAAGCAGAAAAGATACTGTATCCTTACACATCAACAGTGCTCCTGTGAAACCAACGGCAAGCGATCAATCTGTGTGCTTCGGAAACGATATACCTGCATTAACTTCTTCAGGAACTATTCAATTGTGGTACACAAATCCTGCATTAACTAACCAAGTCCATGTGGGAAGCCCATATAATACAGGAGTGACTGCAGCAGGAACTTACACTTATTACGTGTCTGATAGTACAATAGGATGTCCTAAGAGTCCTGCGGATACTGTGACCTTAACCATTCATGCTTTGCCATCAAAACCTGTTGCCACAGATGTTTCGTCTTGTTTTGGTTCGAGCACCCCTTCACTGACTGCAGTAGGAACAGGAAGCGATACCATCAAATGGTATACATCCGCGATGGTATTTATTCAAAATGGCAACCCTTTGGTGACTGGCTTAAGTTCACCTGGAGTATATCATTATTATGTTACTCAAACTGATTCTTTGTTGGGTTGTATTAGTCCAAAAGATACAGCAACATTAACAATCCATTTTACACCTCAACCGGCAGCAAACAATCAAACAGCTTGTTTTGGTGGCTCTGCTGCAGTGCTCACGGCTAGTGGTTCAAATTTAAAATGGTATAATACTTCGATGACATTGGTTTATTCAGGCAACCCATACAATACAGGATTGACTGCTGTTGGTGTTGATACCTTCTATGTAACACAAACTTTGAATGGTTGTGAGAGCTCATCAAAAATGGTTATCTTAACAATTAACCCGATACCTTCAACACCTGTTGCTGCTGATCATACTATTTGTTTTGAACAAACAACACCATTACTCACAACAATAGGAACCAATGTTCAATGGTATAGTAACGCTGCATTAACCTCGCTTGTTCATGGCGGTACTACATACAATACAGGCTTAACTGCTGTTGGTAATTATACTTTCTATGTTATTCAATCTGCTTTGGGTTGTGCTAGTCATTCCGATACTGTTCATTTGAATATTGAACCATTGCCCGCACGTCCTCTTACTGTGGATCAAAATGCTTGTTTTGGTTATCCGATACCAAATTTAGTTGCTTCATCCACTGGCTCTGATTCCGTAACATGGTACACTGATGCTAGCTTGACAACATTGATTCATACTGGCAATTTATTCAATACAGGTGAAACAACAATTGGCACTTACACTTATTACGTTATTCAAAAAGATAGTTTGAGTGGCTGTATTAGTCATAGTGATACCGCACACTTATTTATCAACTCTACACCAACTCAACCAATAGCAAACGATGTGAACGCTTGTTTTGGTCAATCAATACCTTCGCTAACCTCAACAGGAACAATTATTCAGTGGTATAATGATAGTTTACTCACTAATGTGGTTCATATAGGAGGTACTTACAACACTGGCATCACAGCTGTTGGTTCGTACATCTTTTATGTTAAAGATAGCACAGCAGGTTGTTCTTCGAGTATTGCTGATACTGCTGTACTTACTATTTACCCCATTCCGAATGCTCCAACTACATCAGGAAGTGCATCCATTTGTTTTGGACAAGGAAATCCAACCTTCTCAGCTACTGGAACAAATGTGAATTGGTATAGTAATGTTGGATTAACTAATTTGGTGCATAGTGGAAGTACTTTTACTCCATTACAAACAGCGGCTGGAGTTTACACGTTCTACGTAACTCAAACGGTGAACGGTTGCAGTAGTCCTGCCACTACGGTGGTATTTACTATTAATTACACTCCTCCAGTTGTTGTGAATAATGTGTCTGTAGCTTTTGGTTCTGCAACTCCTAATTTAATAGCTACAGGTTCCAATATTAATTGGTACGATAATACCATGACTCTTGTCTCAACAGGTAATACCTTTACTACAGGAGAAACTGCAATAGGCGCTTATACTTATTATGTGACTCAAACTTTGAATGGTTGTACAAGCAATCCTGACACAGTTACCTTAACCATTCATCCGCTTGCACCAGCGGCTCCAAATCAAGTGGTATGTTTTGGTAATACTATTCCCGATTTGAATGCAACTGGCACTAATATCAATTGGTACAGCAATTCACAGCTTACTACACTTCTTCATTCAGGTAGTAATTATACCACAGGGCAAACTGCAGTTGGTGTTTACACTTATTATGCAACTCAAACGGTAAATGGAATTTCTAGTCAAGCCACTACTGCTTCATTGACCATAAATGCCATTCCGAATGCCCCTTCTTCAATCAACCAAAGTGCTTGCTTTGGTGGAACCATAACAAGTTTATCGGCTATTGGAACAAACATTCATTGGTACGATACCACATTCTTGGTACATGCAGGAAGTCCTTTTGCGACTGGAAATACTACCGTTGGTGCTTATTATTATAACGTAACTCAAACAGTAAATGGATGTGAAAGTCCATCGAGAGTGGACACTTTGACCATTCATAGTTTACCATTAGCACCTGTTGCTTCCGATGCTTCTTCGTGTTTTGGAGATGCTACACCAAATTTATCAGCGATAGGAACAAACATCAAATGGTATAATTCAGCTTCCATTCTAGTTTCGTCAGGTAACAATTATAGCACAGGAATTACAGCCCCTGGAGTTTATAATTATTATGCAACCCAAACAAGTTCCGTGACAGGATGCGAAAGTTCGTTCGACAGTGTTACGTTGACAATCAATTTCACACCACTTCCAATTGCAAACAACATTGCAGTCTGCGAAGGAAATTCGGTCCCTACATTATCTGCCACTGGTTCATCTATTAAATGGTATGATAATACTATGACGTTAGTATACAGTGGCAATAACTACAATACGGGATTGACAGCTGCTGGTGTTTACACTTTTTACGTCAGTCAAACTTCATCATCAACAGGATGTGAAAGCGCGAAAGATACAGTTACATTGACCATTACCGCTTATCCAAACCCTCCAATTGCATCCAATGTTCAAGCATGTTCTGGACAAACCATTCCAAGCTTAACCGCTGTAGGAGCATCTATTAATTGGTATGCAGATTCGTCATTGAGTGCAGTTTTGGCAAATGGTAATTCGTTCAATACCGGCAATACATTGCCGGGTCATTACACCTATTATGTCACTCAAACCATTAACGGATGTCAAGGTTTAGCTGATTCTGTTTCGCAAATCATTTTCCTTACACCATCTGCTCCACTTGGTTCGGGCAACTCAGCCATCTGCTTTGGACAACCAAATCCAAGCCTTAGTGCAACAGGAAATAATTTAAATTGGTATAGTGATTCTGCCTTGGATACTTTAATAAACACAGGTAGTTCATTCAATCCAATGCAAACTGCACCAGGAGCCTATTATTATTACATTACTCAATCGAGCAATGGTTGTATAAGCGCAACTACGATTGACACCTTGAACATTCATTTCACTCCAGTAGTTGTTGTGAGTGATGTTTCAGTTCAATTTGGAAACCCTACACCTAGTTTAGTTGCTAGTGGAACGAACATTCAATGGTACGATACTTCAATGGTTGTGCTATCAAACAATTCAAGTTTTGCAACTGGAGAAACTGCGATTGGAGTGTACACTTATTACGTAAGTCAAACACAAAACAATTGCGAAAGTTATCTTGATACAGTCGCATTAACCATTTATCCAAACAATCCTGTTGCTGCAAGTCATTCCATTTGTTTGGGTGATATTGTTCCTGATTTATCGGCACAAGGAAATAACATCAGATGGTATAGTGATTCATTACTCACCAACTTAGTGTATTCAGGAAGTCCTTATATAACTAGTTACAACACGGTAGGAAATTATCCTCTATATGTAACTCAAACGGTAAATGGAATTCAAAGTACATCCACCTATGTTACCTTAGCTATTAATTCAATTCCATTGGCTCCTGTTTCTTCGAATGCTAGCGCTTGCTTTAACAGTGCCATTCCTAACCTGACCGCAGCTGGTGCTTCTATCCAATGGTATAACACCTCTACTTTAGTAGCTAGCGGTAACAGTTTTGTAACAAACAACACTGCTGCTGGAACTTATGTATACAATGTAACACAAACCGTGAATGGATGCGAAAGTCCTTACACCGTTGACACTTTGACCATTCATAATCTTCCAGCAACACCTTTGGCATCATCGCCAACAATTTGTTTTGGGGTTGCAACTCCTGATCTTAATGCATCTGGAACAAATATTATTTGGAGAGATGCTTCGGCAACAACTGTATCTACAGGTAATTCATACGTTACAGGAATTACAGCTCCAGGTGTACATACCTTCTATGCCACTGATTTAAATGTTGCAACAGGTTGTGAAAGTGCTGTAGATACGGTACTTCTTACGATTAACTTTACACCACCTCCTACTGCTGCTGATGTTTCTATCTGTAGAGGAACTGCGCCAGTAATAACTGCTAGTGGAACTAATATACAATGGTACGATGCCAGCTTAACAAGTATTTATAATGGCAATCCATTCACGGGTGGAGATACTACTGCTGGTGTACATACCTATTATGTAACACAAACCAATTCGTTGACGACTTGTGAATCATCGAAAGACACAGTAACCCTCACCATCAACACAGCTCCTTTGGCGCCTGTTGCAAGTGATCTTGCAGTTTGTTATGGACAATCGGTGCCGGCATTATCAGTGGTAGGCACCAATACTAATTGGTATGGAAGTTCGCAACTAAACGGTGTATTGTATAACGGAAATACGTTTGCGACTAACGATACTACTATCGGTTCATTCACCTATTTCGTTACTCAAACTGTTGGAGGATGCGAAGGTCCAGCAGATTCGGTAACACTAACCATCCATTCAATTCCTGCATCACCTGTATTGTCGGGTAATGCTCCAGTATGTTTTGGTTCAACGAATCCAACATTTACAGCAATTGGAACCAACATCAATTGGTTTAGTGATGCGAGTCTTTCTACTCTTTTAGCAAACACCAATAATTATATCTCTACTCAAAATTCAGCAGGAACTTATTCTTACTATGCCACACAATCCAATTCAACAACAGGTTGCGTGAGTCATGCTGATAGTTTACTATTTACTATTCATGCATTACCAATTGTTTCGGCCAACGCCACAGCAACTGACGTTTGTGATGGTTCTCCAATCAGCCTTACAGGGGGTGGAGCTAACACTTATTCTTGGACCAATGGTGTTAGTGATGGAATTTCTTTTGTTCCATTGTCATCGCTAACGTACACAGTTACTGGTACTGACAACAATGGTTGCGAAAACACTTCAACAGTTTCCATCAACGTGAATGCTCTTCCTGTGGTTACTGCTAATTCATCTGCTTCGGTTATCTGTGTTGGCGATAGCATCCAATTACATGGAGGTGGAGCTAACACTTATACTTGGACAGGTGGTGTTAGTGATAGTGTATTCTTCACACCAACATCTTCATCCACGTATACAGTAACTGGAAATTCGGGATTGGGTTGTAGCAATACTGCTACCGTTTCCATCACCGTAAATGCTTTACCAACTGTTTCTGCAAGTGCATCAACAACTAGTGTTTGTGCTGGTGCCGCAGTAACATTGAATGGTAATGGAGCTGTGAATTATTCTTGGAACAATGGAATAACCGATGGTGTAACCTTTGTGCCTAGTTCAAGCGCTACCTATTTAGTGAATGGAACTGACAACAATGGTTGTAGCAATTCCGACAGCATTCACATTAATGTAAATGCATTGCCAATTGTCACAGCCAATTCAACAGCATTGACTGTATGTGTTGGCTCATCATTGAGCTTAACAGGTGGTGGAGCTGCTACCTACGCATGGACAAGTGGTGTGCAAGATGGTGTGGCATTTACACCAAGTACAAGCAGCAACTATACAGTAGTAGGTACGGATGTAAATGGATGTGTTGATAGTGCAATCATCAACATTGCTGTAAATAATTTACCTATCGTTTCTGCCAATGCTTCTGCAGCAAGTGTTTGTGCTGGCTCTTCATTAATCATGTATGGAACAGGTGCTAACGCTTACACTTGGACCAATGGCGTGATGGATAGCATTGCTTATTCTCCTGTTGCTTCAGGCTCGTACATTGTTACTGGTACGGATGTAAATGGATGTAGCGATACTTCTTCCATCTATATTACCGTTAATGCACTGCCTTTTGTTACAGCTCATTCAAGCGCTTCTGCTGTTTGTGAGGGAACTTCTCTTTTCCTTTATGGAAGTGGAACATTGAATTATCAATGGACAGGAGGTGCGAACGATAGTGTTGTGTTTGTACCTATTTCTTCCGCTACTTATACCGTTACAGGTACAGATGCATTGGGTTGTACTAATACCGACACCATAAACATTGTTGTGAATCCTTTACCTGCAACACCTATTACTAACGATGTGGTAGTTTGTTCGCTTGCTACTATTCCTAACTTAACCGCTAGTGGTGCTAATGTTCAATGGTACGATGCAACAATGGTGAATTTTTATACAGGCAATTCGTTTGCAACTGGACAAACTCAACCTGGAACGTATACTTATTATGTGAAAGATATCAACACAACCACAGGATGTATGAGTGCGATGGATAGCGTTGTGCTTTCAATCAAAACTAGTCCTCCTGTGCCAGTCGCGAATGATTTGGTTGTATGTTTTGGAAATCCAACCACTACGCTTTATTCTACTGGAACAAATATTAGTTGGTACTTGAATGCTAACCTTACTGGCTTGGTTCATACTGGAACATCGTTCAACACAGGACAAACAGCTGTGGGTACTTATACTTATTATATCACTGATAGTTTACCTGGATGCTTAAGTCCTAGTTTCGATTCGGTTTCGTTGATTATTAATTCTGCTCCTTCGGTGCCTGTGGCAAATGATGTAACTATTTGTTATGGTCAGAACTCAATGTTAACAACAACTGGAAACAATCCACATTGGTACAGCGATTATACATTGATAAATTTGGTGGCCATAGGAAACAACTATACACCTCCACAAACAGGTGTTGGAAACTATCCTTACTATGTAGTTGATTTCTCAGGTGGTTGCGGAAACTCAGCTACCGACACTACTCACCTTGTCATCAATCCGAATCCTTTGGTTACAACCAATGTCAATTCAATTGCTATCATGAATGGAAATCACACCACGTTGACAGCCTACAATGCGAGCACTTATGCTTGGTCGCCAAGTACAGGATTGAACGCCACAACAGGTGCTACAGTTATTGCTTCGCCTACGGTTTCTACTACTTACACGGTAACAGGAACTAACGATTATGGATGTAGCAATACCACCACAGTGTTTGTAGAAGTAGACAATGTAGGTATTGACGAAGCAACGGTGAGCATTGCTGATTTGAACATCTATCCAAATCCTGCTATTGATGAGTTCTCCATCGAATTCAGCACTACTTTAAATTCGCCTATTGAAATCAACCTTTACAATACGTTAGGACAAAAAATATGGGCGAAAACATTAGATGGTGTAGGTGGCACAGGATTGAGAAAACATAAGTTAGATGTGAACACTTCTACCTTAGCTGCTGGTTTCTACTCCATAGAATTGACCACTACCGAAGGTAGCATCTCTAGAAAACTAGTGATAGTAAAATAAAAGAGGATGAAACAACAAACTAGATTATTCGCAAGAAGCAAGTGCGGTGCAATATTTTTCATCGCTTGCTTCTTGTTTTTCACTTCCACCATCCAGTCGCAAACGGTTGATTCTACTGTGCATCTAAAGAATGGAATTGCGAAGTTTAATGAAGGCAATTACGATGTGGCTTTGTTGGAGTTCAACAAATCGTTGGAGATGACACCACGCAATGCGGAACTTTATTATTATTTCGGTGAGCTTTATCTTTTGCAAAACGAACCGAAACGAGCTATGGAGAATTACAATAAGTCCATTGAGCTCGATTCTTTGTTTTCGAAATCGTACAAAGGAAGAGGTAAGCTAAAAGCCAAGCTCGAAGACTATATGGGAGCGATTGATGATTTTTCGATTGCTATAAAACAAAACAAAAACTTTGCTGATGCTTATTTCAATCGTGCTTCATCGTACCTCTACCTCAAAGATTATAAGGCTTGCATTGCCGACTATACCAAGGTGATTGAATTAAATAAAAAAGATTTTCAAGCATTCGAACAAAGAGGTACTGCTAAGTTTCAGATGGGCGATGCGAAAGGTGCTTGCAAAGATTGGAGCAAGGCTGGCGAACTTGGCGACTTTAAAATTTACGATATCATTAAGAAGAATTGTAAGTAGTGGTTGTTGGGGAATGGCGATTGATTTGCCACTAAGGCACAAAGGTGCTAAGGTTCACAAAGGATAAATCCTATCCCGAAGTATCTAGACGCTATACTTATTTTAGTGAAAACAATGCTCCATCGGGATGTTGGGGATTGTATTGAAGTTTGTTTTCAGACGGAATTACTGCCAAATCCATAGCTTCGATAGGTATAGCGCCAAGCAAAGGCTCTGTGTTTCCTGGCAAAACAAAAGCATCTGTATAACAAGTTCTGTCGCCAAAACTTACTTTGATACCAGATACCAATTCTAATGTTCGCACACTTCTATCTGCCAAAGAAGCTTGCATTTGAAATCCTCGTTTTAAACCTAGCGCATTTAATATTTCTTCATTAATTGCCATTCTTATAGCACTTGTATCCACAAGCATTTCAACTTCCACATTACGTATTTGGTTTGGTTCCAAATTCCCTTCCGCTGATTTGTATTCATCGTATTGATTAACAAGACGAATTTTAGCATAAGTAAGACCCATGTTATAATTTTTTTATGTTACAAAGATACATTATTTACTTTTCCTCTAAGGCGAGCATGTTTCTCTCAATGTTATTTTGAAGAGGAAAGGAACCTAAAAAAATCCTGTAAGCTTTAATATTTATTGCATCACTGGACGCGGTCGTGGAACATTATTCCTTAATAATTTTCTTCCTCACCGTTCCTTTCTCTGTTTCTACTTCTACAAAATATACTCCTGCATTCCACGTGCTCGCATCTATGCTTAGTTGTTGGTTGTTAGTTGTTAGTTGTTGGTACACCACACTGCCAAGCACATTATATATACGTATTGCATTAATTCTCAATTGTGAATTCTCAATTGTAATTTGATTAGTGGCTGGGTTAGGATACACTAAAACATCATTAATATCCTTTGCTACAACTTCTGAAACTCCTATTGGCAATGAACAACTCACACTATCCCAAATACTATCATTTCCCATACAATCTGTTTTTACAAGCCACATTGAGTTAGCTGGGTTTACCCCATGATGAAAATTTGTTGACATACCCGCCATTACCAAACCGCCATCCAAACACAAGTCAATACCATAAAAATAATGCTGGGTTGAATCGGTATTATAATATTGGTATTGGTTCTGCCAAACAGCACTGCCATCATTTTCATTTAACTTTTTTACTATGCCATAAAAACTATTATTTAAGGTGTCGCCCTGCATACTACCGCATACCACAAGTTCACCTGTTGGCAATTGTTTTACTCCTGAAAATTCTTGTTGTTTTATTATTCCTCTGTATTTTTTTTGCCAAATAACTATGCCGGCAGTATCAATTTTTAAAATATAACCTGCTAAAGTATCTGTACTAACATAGGTACCTCCAGCTAAAGCGTAATTACCATCATTCATTTTGACTATTGATTGTCCATAGTCTTCTAACGAACCTCCGTATGTTTTTTGCCAAAGCATATTCCCTAAACTGTCTGTTTTTATTAAGTACATATTGTATTGCCCTACACCATAACTGTAGGTTGTTCCTAGAATCATATAACCACCTTCGGCAGTTAATTCAACAGATTGCGCATAATCATAATTACTGCCACCATACGTTTTTTTCCATTGAGGAATGCCCATACTATCTGTTTTTACAAGATATACATCATCATCTGTTGTATTCCCTAAACTATCTTCATTAAAACGTAAACCACAAAAAACAAAACCATTATCGGGAGTTTGTTTAACATTATAATTCCTTTCGCTTCTGTTCGGCAATCCTATTTTCCTAACCCAAATGGTGTCCCCCGTATTCTTATTTAATTTTATCAATGTAGCATGTGATCGATGTAAGATTGGATCCCCAGAAACACCACCAACAATATAATTCCCATCAGTTACTTCAATAGCAGTAAATAGATAATTCCCTACATTAATCCCAAGTTCCAAAATAAATGACCACAAAGTATCTCCTAAATAATTTGTTTTAAAAGCTCCCAACACTCCGCCAAAATGTGTGAATCCTGCAACAAGGTAACCTCCATCACTTGCAGCTACTACAGCTTCTGCCCTTGATTCTGTTACATCTGGGTTGTATTTTTTATTGAATACATTTTGAGCCATTAATGTATTTAATGCTAAAAAAATAACTGAAAGAAGAATAACTTTTTTCATCCTCCAAATATACAACAAAAAACCCCACCCCTTTCGGGGTGGGATTTAATGAATGACTTCTTAATGTTCGTTATAAAAATTTAAAGAAACTCGAGGGTAAACTCGCCTTTGTTGATGGTGTCGAGGTTTTGAACCATAAAAAAGTGAAGCATACTTAGGTCGCCAAGGGAGGATAGAAATATGGTTTTGTTTCAATTATCGAAAATATTACTAAAAATCTCCTACATATATATAATGGTATGCTTTGGTTTGTATAACCTTTGGGTTGGTTTTGTTAAAGTATACCCGTACATTGGTATAGTAAACCTGAAAAGGAGTTCGTTTTAAGTAAAAACGAGTTCATTTAGAACGTAAGTGAGTTCATTTAGAACAAAAGTGAGTTCATTTAGAACGCAAATGAGTTCATTTAGAACGTAAATGAGTTCATTTAGAACGTAAATGAGTTCATATTGAACGTAAATGAGTTCATTTAGAACGTAAGTGAGTTCATTTAGAACGTAAGTGAGTTCATTTAGAACGTAAGTGAGTTCATTTAGAACGTAAATGAGTTCATGTTGAAGGAAAAGGAGTTCATAAAGCGTTGATGGTTGTTCAATACACACCAAATTCTACATTGTGAATTCTTAATTCTACATTCCAATTTCCTTTCTGCCTTAGCGGTAACTAATGTTCATAAAAAAACCTTGAAGTAATTGCTTACTCCAAGGTTTCTGTTTGATGTATTCTATTACTAGAACTACTTTGGTATTAATAGAAACGTACCAAATGTTCTTCTACGTTTGCATTCTTTTTCAATGCATCGTAAACTTCGTAATCCACTCTCGAACTCATTTGGCTTACCATTTGGGTTTGTTGTGCTTTATAGTCTTTTTGTGCAGGAGCATCGGTTTTAGCATCTACTTGTACCACTATCACCCCTTCTTTACCAACAAGCGGTTTGCTCATCGATTTTCCTTTCATGGCAGCCACAGTACCTGTTACCACTGGCTCGTTAGCCGATCCCGGGATAGCAGTAGTGTTGAAATTAACAGAAGGAACCTGCTCCACTGCAACCTTAAGTTTAGCAGCTATT
This sequence comes from Bacteroidota bacterium, assembly GCA_037131555.1. Classification (GTDB taxonomy): domain Bacteria; phylum Bacteroidota; class Bacteroidia; order 2-12-FULL-35-15; family 2-12-FULL-35-15; genus 2-12-FULL-35-15. The sequence goes on along the minus strand of JBAXQU010000007.1, from coordinate 9,684 downwards.
GCATCGATGGTAGCACCACCAGCCATAGCAGCTGTCATTTCGGTAGTAAATTGTTCTGCTTTTTTCTCTTTTATTACTTTAGCTGTTAAGTCGTCTTTCACTTGTTCCATAGGAGCAATTCCTTTTTCGCGCACTTCAGTTAAAGCAGCTACCACAAATTTATCGCCATACTCTTGTGGCTCCGACACCATTCCTTTTTTGCTTTCGTAAGCCCAACGTACCAAAGCACGTGGCGACTCCAAACCAGCAATGGTTTTATCGTTTTCTTTAATGTTATCAGCAATACGTTTGTTAAGTTTTTGTTCCAACACCGATTTTTGAAACAAATCGTTAGTAGTGTTTTTACCAGCAAATTCGCTTGCTTTCACAAATACTGCTTGCATGGTTTTGTTGCTAGGTTCCACTTTGCTTTCAATAGTCGATACTTGTACTTTAGGTTGTTTACCTTTTGTATCAAGCACTTCCATGATGTGGTATCCAAACTGAGATTCAACTACTACTAAATCACCTTTCTTACCATCCAAACCTGCGTTTTTAAAAGGGTCAACAAAACCACTCTTAGCATTCACCCAACCGTAGTCGCCATCTTTACCCATAATAAATTTCTTAGGATTCTTAGGATCTGCAGCAGAATTCTTTCCTCCATCGTCAGAAAATTTAGCAACGAAATCTTTGAAATCGGCTTTTTTCTTCAACAATACCACCAAACTATCTGCCATTTTCTTAGCTTGTTCTTTAGTACGTGTTACTGTTTGCGAAGCACCACTTCCTTTGTAAGCTACCAATATATGGCGAACGTGTGCCGAGTCGGCCGACATTTTGCTTGCTTCTAGTTTCGATATTTTAAAGGCTCCGTTTTCTAAATAGGGTCCTACCACTGTACCTACATCAGCTTTAAACATAATGGTGTCAATCATTGGCGAAAGCGTACCTTTTGTATGGAAGGTCACATCAAAATTGCGGGTTTCCGATTCGGAAATTACAAATGCCGAATCTTCGGTAGTTTTTTTAGTTTTAAATTCATCAGCCACACGTTGCAATGCTTTTTTAGCATCATCAAAATCTTCAGGAGTTGGAGCTATGTCGAAGGTAACGTACTCGAGTTTGCGCGAAGCTTCTTGTTTAAATTCGTTTTGGTGAGCTTTGTAATATTTGTCCAAATCGCCATCGTTTACTTTGATGGTGCTATCCACCACCAATTTGTAATTTTTGATTACATATTTAATAGAAGCATTTGAATTTTGAGCAATGTAGTCGCGTTTCGCAAAAGCACTTGGCATATAAAGACCTTTTTTGATAAGGTTGTTATACTTTTCTACTGTGCGCACTTGTTTAATGTACTCCTCAAGTTTAGTCCACTGACCTTCTTGTTCATCGGTCATTTTCTTGGTGAATTCTTTTATTTTCTCAGGGCTCACTTGACCAGTTTTTGGGTCAGCAAACATTTGCGATACTTTACCTTGTTGGTCGCTAAGGTTACGTACCAAAGCCGAGTGCGGATGTTCCACCATTAAATCGTACAATTCTTCGTCAGATATACCTATACCCAATTTAGCGTATTCTTTATCCATCACCTCTTCGTTGATGGTTTGGTTCCACACTTGTTGAACCGTTTGATCGGTTTCTTCAGCAGTCAACGAAGTTTTCTGACCATTTCTTTTTTGGTTTTCTAAGGCTTCCTGTACTTTCTGATTGAATACATTGTAGTCAATCGACTTACCACCAATTTCACCTACAGCTCTTGACGAACCACCAAAAAGAGAACTACCTCTTTCGAATAAACCGGTTAGTACAAAAGCCAACAAGGCAATACCAACAATAGCAACTAGTAATCCCGAACGCTTACGTAATCTCTCTAAAATACTCATCTTTAATTATTATTTTTTACTTTTATGTTAAACTTTTTGTCCCTATTTTTTCAATTGGGGGTGCAAATATAAGATTCTTTAGCAAATACTAAAACATTTTATCTTATTCGCATCAAAATAGGCCGCCCAAATACTATTGACCATACCAATAAAGGGGAATTTACAGCTTTTTGAATAATTTATTGCTCTTCCCGATAAAGTCAAGAAGTTCCTCTCTTCCTTTCTTTTTTTCGGCCGAAGTATAGAAACACTGAGGCAGTGCATCCCAATGAGCACCCATGTCTTCCTTATATTTAGCAATATTGTCTGCAAATTGTTTTTTCGATAGCTTATCAATCTTGGTAAATACCATCACAAACGGAATCTCGTTTTCGCCCAACCAATTCATAAACTCAAGGTCTATCTTTTGCATGGGTATCCTCGAGTCGAGCAATACCATCATACACATCAAGCTCTCCCGTTTAAGGATATAATCTTGCAAAAACTTTACCCATACTTCTTTTTTATCTTTCGATACTTGGGCATAACCATAACCAGGTAAATCCACCAAGTACCAATTGGTGTTGATTACAAAGTGATTAATGAGTTGTGTCTTGCCTGGCTTACCCGAAGTTTTCGCCATGTTTTTGCGGTCGCAAAGCATATTGATGAGAGAAGATTTCCCAACATTACTTCTTCCAATAAAGGCATATTCTGGCAATTCGGGTTTAGGACATTTGCCCACCTCGGTATTACTCATTACAAATTGCGCAGTTTTTATTTCCATTGTCGTGTTTATTGTTTTTTAATATTCATCATCTTCAAAGATTAATTCTCTGATGATTGCCTCTTGTGAATATCTTTTAATTTATTTTTCTCAGGGTTGTACATCGGCTTTTCAGCTTTCACAATCGTGGTCAACACTTTGGTGTATCGTTCAGTGTCGTTAAGCACGGCTATCGCTTCTTTTAATTCCTTGTCGTCTTTCATAGAAGCTTCCAATCTTCCATTTTGGAAATAATAGCGCGAAGCAATTTCTTCCTCCAAAAATTGTTTTATCTCTGGTTTATATTTTACCAAGTCTTCTTTTTTGTTGTGAGATATTTTTGTTTTCAAAGCGTCCATCTCCCCTTTTATTGCATCCAATGTTTTGTCTGCTTTAGCATCATCGGTTAACTCTTGCAAGGCTTTCTCGGTCTTGGTAGTATAGTCGTACTCTTTGGTATTTAAGAAACTTACAAAATCATCATATTCTGCATCAGTCAATTTAAAATCCTTTGTGGCAGGTATGGTTTCATGAGCCACTCTGTATTTGGTAGCATAATTAAATATCAAATTTTTAGTCACCAAACTTTGCAACAAGGCACTGTATTTATCTGCCTCAACAGCTATATCAGGAGCAATGCCACCACCATCGTAAACGATTCGTCCGTTCTTGGTTTTAAATGCAGATATCAACGAATCAGGAACTTTATCCACGCTGCCATCTTCGTTTCTATGCGAATAATCCAATGCTTGTATACACCTTCCACTTGGAGTATAGTATTTAGCCACTGTCACTTTGAGTTGTGCATTATAACTCAATGGGCGGGTTTGTTGCACCAAGCCTTTTCCGTACGAACGTTGACCAATCACCACTCCTCTATCCAAATCTTGAATGGAACCAGAAACAATTTCAGATGCTGAAGCCGAACCTCTATCTACCAATACTACAATTGGAATATTCAAATCAACAGGATTGTTCAATGCTTTATGCACATTGTCCCAATCTTTCACTTTACCTTTGGTACTCACCACTATGGTACCTTTATCAGCGAACAGGTTCACAATGTCAATGGCTTCTTTTAGCAATCCTCCTGGGTTTCCGCGCAAATCAAAAACCAAGGATTTTAATTCAGGTTTCTTTTTCAAATCGAGCAATGCCTCTTTCACTTCATTCGCTGCATTTTCAGTAAAGCCTGTCAATTTGATATAACCAATAGAAGGACTAATCATGTTGTAATACGAAACTGATTTTATTTTTATCTCCTCTCTATTTATTGTTTTCTCGATAGGTTTTTTCTCCCCTTCTCGCTCAAGCAAAAGTTTGATGGAGGAGTTGGCTTGACCTTTTAGAAACTTACTGATATCATCCGATTTTTTTCCTTTCACATCAATATCGTTCACCTTTAAAATCTTGTCTCCAGCTCTTAAGTCGGCCTTCTGTGCAGGAAATCCTTCATAAGGTTCGGATATCACCACAAAATCGCCCTCTTGATGAATCAACGCACCTATTCCCCCATATTGTCCGGTGGTCATGTATCGGTAATCTTCAATCTCCGATTCAGGAATATAATTAGTATAAGGGTCTAAGGAGGCAAGCATATCATCAATGCCCTTTTTCATCAATTGTCCGGGATTAGTTTCGTCCACATAATAAATATTGAGCTCCCTAAATAAGGTAGCGAAAATGTCAAGGTTTTTCGACACTTCGAAATAGCTATCCACAAAACCATAGGATAACAAAGAAACCAATCCAATGGAGGAAGCTATAATTACAATTTTGAGTTTAGAATTCAGTTTTTTCATTAGTTTAATTTTAGTTGTTTTTATTATAAGAGTATCTGTTTTTTGTTTTCATTTATTCAAGGTACAGGGTCGTGTCCATGTCCTCCCCAAGGATGACATTTCGAAAACCTTTTCACAGTAAGTACAAATCCTTTCATCAAACCATGTTTTTTAAAGGCTTCAATTCCGTATTGCGAACATGATGGTTCGAATCTGCAGGAAGGGCCAAGCAATGGCGAAATGGTGTATTGATATACTTTTATCAAACCAATAAAAAGATAACTCAACGGATTCTTGCTGGTTTGCATATCAATTAAAGTAATATCTTCTTTGCCAAAAGCGTAAGGGCTACTACCATTTTTTCCTGCATTTCGTTTCCTTCTAATATGGTCTTTGCGGTGTACACAAATAGCACATTTACCTTTTTCGATTTCAAACTTGAGCTCAATATTTCCTTGTTCATTCGATATCCTTCTCTTGTCAATCGCTTTAATCTATTTCTGTCAACGGCTCGTTTAAAAATTCGTTTCGGAACACTAATCACCACTTTCACTGCCACTTTACGTTCCTTCACCTCCAACCAAACAATGCGGAAGGGAAATGAATTGAACGATTTTCCTTTTGCAACCAAATCATCAATGGTAATCTTGCCACAAATCCTCTCTTCTTTACTAAACGTTTTCATTATTCGATATAAAAGTAGAATTTATCTGTCAATTGACACGCGAAAATGTGATGAGTGAACAAAAACTAATTTAAATGGAATAAATTTATCTATTTCGCTTTGTTTACAGACAAAATGTATTGCTCCAATGCCATTGTCATGGATGGAGCCTTTGCTGTGGGTGCATGTATATCAAGTTTCAATCCTGCCTCTTTCACCGATTCGGCCGTAGTAGGGCCAAAACAAGCAATACGAGTTTTGTTCTGTTTAAATTTTGGAAAGTTTTTATACAACGATTTTATTCCTGAAGGACTAAAAAACACCAATACATCGTAATTAACGTTCTCCAAATCTTTAAGGTTTGCAGCCACCGTTCTATACATCACTGCTCTGGTGTATTTTATTTGCTGTTCTTCAAGTTTTTCAGCTATTTCTTCTTTGTGTATGTCCGAGCAAGGAAGCAAAAAAGTTTCGTCTCTGTGTTTTGTAATTACTTCCATCAATGCACTCACGGTTTGCGAACCATAAAAAACTTTTCTCTTTCTGTATTGTATGTATTTTTGAATGTAATAGGCTGTCGACTCAGAAATACAAAAGAACTTCATTTCCTCTGGCACCTTTATTCTCATTTCCTTACACATCCTGAAATAGTGGTCAATTGAACTTCGACTGGTAATGATAACCGCAGTATGCTCAAGTATATTTACCTTTTGCTTTCTGAATTCCAATCCAGAGATTCCATCTATTTGAATAAATGGACGAAAATCAATTTTAACTTTACATTTCTTTTCCAGATCAAAATAAGGCGATTTATCTCCTTCTGGCTTAGGCTGGGTAACTAGAATTGTTCTTACTTTCAATTTTATTTATTTGAATTTAAACACAAACAAAACATCTTTATCATTAAACCAAAATTTATTTTGTTAGTAGGGTTGCTAATTTTATCAAAATAAAAAATGGTAAAATTTCTTGGGTGCAAAGATATAAAAATAAATAGAGTGGAGACGCCTTTAAGCCGCTTCTCCAAATATTTAATCCTTTCACAAACCGAATGAACAAGAAAGCCACAACCATAAATATTCCTGAATAAATGAAAACCAAGGGTGAAACATTTCGCACAAAGGCAAGGCAAATTACAATTGGAAACAAAAACAAACCAAGAGTATTTGCAAATAGAAAAATAGTCATAATGTAATCGGAAGTTGCTTTCGTGTTTTGAAATAAAAACCCAGAAAACCCAACAGTACACAGCTTTATAAAATAAGTTCCAATTACAGTGAGTGTGGTTATACCAAACAATTTCATAAAATTGAGCGACATGCAGCCAAAGCCATAATAGGTTAAGGTCTGCGAAATGAATAAAGACAAGGTTAATACAAACAATAAGGATAAAATGAATGTAGCTCTATTGAAAAACGAGAATTCATCTCTTGTTAGTTGATTAGCATAACGATTGATGTAAAATCCTTTTACTACTTGATTCAAATGTTTGTGGTTAGAAATATAAATCCAAACAAAGAGCACAAATGAAAAAAATAGAATAGATGCAGCTAAGTAGTCGTAATGAGTATAATGAAACTTATATTCAATCGATTTGGTTTGCAATTGATGATTTGCAAACAGAGAATTTATTATTAGGGAATCAGGAATAACTTGTTTTTTAATAAAAGTTAGAAGCATCCTTATTCTTTAACAATTTTAGTTTAAAAAGGATTTAGCTTTTTCTATTGCTTTTGAAATACCTTGCGAATTGTTTCCTCCTGCAGTTGCATAAAAGGGTTGGCCTCCGCCTCCACCTTCTATTTCCTTGCCCAATTCCCGAATGATTGCACCCGCATTTAGTTTTCGTTCCTTTACGAGATTATCTGAAATGATAAGCGAAAGGGTCGGTTTACCTTTTACTTCAGCTCCTAATACCATAAATAAATTATCTACCTGCGAACGCAATTCAAAAGAAAGGTCTTTTATTGTTTCCGAAGAATCTAAGTCAATTTTTTCTCCAATAAAATTAATTTCATTGATGGACAGTTTTTTTGAAAGCAAATCAACTTTCAGTGCTTTCGCCTTTTCTTTAAACATTGACTCAACTTGTTTTTGCAATTCCGAGTTTTGATCAATCAACAATTGAAGGCTCTTAACTACATCTTTAGGATTTTTAAGAATGGATTTGACCTCACTCACCAATTGTGTTTGTTGGTTAAAGAAATCCTCTGCCTTCATTGATGTAATCGCTTCAATTCTTCGAATCCCTGAAGCTACAGCTACTTCCGAAACAATTTTAAACAGTCCTATTTGGCCGGTGGAATGAACATGGGTTCCTCCACACAATTCAATTGAATAGTCTTTGTCAAAGGTCACAACTCGAACAATGTCGCCATATTTTTCACCAAACAGAGCCATAGCACCTAGTTTTCGTGCCGACTCAATGGCCATTTCTTTTATATCTCCACTTATGTTTTGTCTGATTTTCTTATTTACAATCGCTTCAATTTCGGCCAATTCTTGGTCACTCACTTTAGAGAAGTGAGAAAAGTCAAAACGTAAATGCTCTTCATTTACCAGTGAGCCTTTTTGTTCTACATGTGGGCCGAGTACTTGTCGCAAAGCAGCATGCAACAAGTGTGTGGAACTATGATTATTTTCTGTCAGTAAGCGTTTCTCTTTATCAACTTTCGCTATAAATGTTTGTGAACAGTCATTGGGAAGCCTATCTGTAAAATGTATAATAATTCCATTTTCTTTTTTAGTATCGGTGACCATAATTTTTTCATTGACCGACTCAAGAATACCTGCATCCCCCACTTGTCCTCCACTTTCAGCGTAAAATGGTGTTTTATCAAGAACCAACTGAAACTGCTCTTTGCCTTTGGCTTTCACCTTTCTAAATTGAACAATCTTCGATTCGCATTCCAATTGTTTATAACCAAGAAATATCCGGCCACCTTCTTCTTGTTTAGTTCCATCCGTAAAAATCCAATCACCCGTATCAACCGAAGTTGCTTCTCTTGATCTATTTTTTTGTTTCTCTAACTCTTTCTGAAACCCTACTTCGTCAATACTTAATCCATATCCTCGAGCAATCAATGATGTCAAGTCCAACGGAAAACCAAAAGTATCGTACAACTCGAAAATAGTGGCACCATCAACCACCTGTTTTTTCTCATTCGATACCGAAATACAAACTTGATCGATACGTTTCAATCCATTTTCAAGTGTTCTGAAAAAAGATATTTCTTCTTCTTTCATTACTTTCTCTATCAATAGTTTTTGTGAAGCAAGTTCTGGAAAAGCTTGTCCCATTTGATGAGCAAGTATAGGAACTAATCGATACATAAATGGCTCTTTCATATTTAATGATTGATAACCGTATCTAATAGCTCTTCTCAAAATTCTTCTGATAACATATCCCGCACCAGTGTTCGAAGGTAATTGCCCATCTGCAATACTGAAAGCAATTGCTCTTATGTGGTCAGCAATCACGCGCATTGCGATGTTAATGATTAATTGTTTCGGATGTTTGTTTTCGTCCTTGGGTTTGTATCTTAATCCTGATAATTCCTCAATTTTATCAAGAACAGGTTTAAATACATCTGTATCATAATTCGATTGTTTGCCTTGTATTACTACACAAAGACGTTCAAACCCCATTCCTGTGTCAACGTGTTGGGCAGGTAATTTTTCGAGTGAGCCATCTGCCTTCCTGTTGAATTCCATAAACACATTGTTCCAAATCTCAATTACCTGCGGATGACCTGCATTTACTAATGTCTTTCCATCAATAGCCTTACGTTCTTCATCATCGCGAATGTCGCAATGAATTTCCGAACAGGGTCCACAAGGCCCCATCTCACCCATTTCCCAGAAGTTGTCTTTTTTATTTCCTTTTAGAATTCTATCTTCTGAAATAAATTGTTTCCATAAATCGTAAGCTTCTTGATCAAATCCCAACCCATCATCAGTACTTCCTTCGAAAACCGTGACATAAAGTCTGCTCTTATCAATTTTGTATACTTCTGTCAGAAGTTCCCATGCCCATGCAATAGCATCTTTTTTGAAATAATCACCAAAGCTCCAATTCCCAAGCATCTCAAACATGGTGTGGTGATAAGTGTCAACACCCACTTCCTCCAAGTCGTTATGTTTCCCACTTACACGCAAACACTTTTGAGTATCGGCAATACGAGGAAATTTTATAGGCGCATTCCCCAAAAACAAATCTTTAAATGGTGCCATTCCTGAATTATTGAACATCAGGGTAGGGTCGTTTTTAACCACCATTGGCGCAGAAGCTACTATTTCGTGGCCTTTTGATTTAAAAAAATCTAAAAATGTTTGTCTTATCTTCGTTGATTCCATCAATTTTATTTTCGGAGTAAATACTTATTAATTTCTGTTTTCAATTGCCACAAAAGTAATTTAAATCTTTTAGTTTTAAGTGTGGATACTATTAATTGTCTTTAAAATCTAAATTTATTCTAAAGAGAACACATGTTTTAGTGCTCTTTTCGCATCTTCTATTGTTCTTATAGTTTCAAACGAAAGTGTTAGTTTTCCATTGTTCTCCTTCATTCTGCACAAGCGAGGATGTTGCTGAACATATTTCAAAACCTTTGTAAACGTTTCGCT
>JBAXQU010000006.1:0-71758 GCA_037131555.1 Bacteroidota bacterium | reverse complement strand
ATGTCATTCCCTACTATTTCTGATTTATTAAATACCGAATTTAATTCCCAGGGTATATAGGTTTGATTGTTTCCAATGCTCATGTTGTTAATTAACTCCAACTCTATTTTTTCTGGGATATTAAAAACCGAGATTGGTTCAGCTGGCATATATGTGTAATTATAATCAACATTAAAGTTGTTCATGAGTTCCAGCTTCATTCCATCTGATTTTTTTAAAAACGAAATTGGTTTCAATGGGTTATGTGTGGGAGTATAACCCACATTAAAGCTGTTCAGAAACTCTTCTTTTAATGATTCTGTTTTATGAATTTTTCTTTCCATAAGGTATAAATAATTAGCCCACTAAGAATAGAGTGAGATTTCTATAATTAGTGGGCTGTATAATTAATTATTAAACTAATTCGATTCCCCAATTTGGCTATATCCCTATCTCACTTAAAAGATATAATCAATAATAAATATTAAAAAAATTACAAAAACCAGAATTAAAAACAAAATATTTTTAGAAATAGTTAATAAGTAGTTAGGGATATATCTTTCATCTGAAAAGAATGTGATTCCAATTTTTATGAACCCTTAACCTTTTAAAAAAAAGAAAAGAACCAGGAAATACCCCTGCCAGTATAAACAACTTTTTGATTGGAATTTAAACCCTATCTTTTTTGCTGGAGAGAACCCTTATTATAATTATTTGCAACTTTTATAAATGAAATGTATGAAAATTTGGTGACATAATAAATAGAAGTTAATAACTTTTTTCCTTTGAAGAGAAATTAAACCTTTCTGGAAATGATTGTTGTAGGTGTAATCTTCACGTATATATGGGAAAGTAAGTTGGAGAATATTTTTTTGCAAAGGCAGCAAAAGAAAAAGGCCGTCTCCCAATAGAAAGCCTTTTTTCTATTGCGTTTGTTGAGTGTATTACAATTTGTTTCCTTATTTGATTAATATTATTTTGAGCGACACCCTTTGGCGCACCATATCTTTATTTTTGTAAGAAATAATTTTAAAACAAAGATGAAAGAAAAAGTTAAAAAACAGCTCACAAGCTTGCATAGCGCACTTGACAAAGAGTTTAGAGATTTATCGAATCTGAGAAACGACCTGATTTTGGCCAAGAATTATCCTTTAGCCACAGACATTCAGAAACTGGAAGAGCGATTACATTCTTTACAAGTGATGACTTTGAGAGAAATGGCTGAGTTGTCCACTAACTCACCAAAGCCAAGTGGGAACTCATTTCTTCATGACAACGTTGACTGACGAATCAGAAATGAACAACACATCAAAAGAAATCATTAAACTCATAATAGAGCACTTGGAAAAGAATCCGAGTCTTAGGTTTGGTCAGGCCCTATATAATCTTGGTGTTAATGAAGATGATGGCAAATGGGAACCTGGTGTTAAAGCTCCAGGTTTAAGAGATATATACAACGACAGTGATAAAGTGGTATTGGAGAGAGTCAGGACAAGAATAAGAATATTAGGGTTATAATTTTCCCAATAGGCTCCTTTGAATAAATAGGTACTTTTGGCTTTTATACGGGGTCGCCCAAAACCGAACAGAGTAGGCAAGAATTTAATTCAAATAAGTTATGGCAAATTTTTATTGCAAATACTGCGGAACCAAGTCTTCCAGCGTATCAAGTTTAACATCCAGCTCATGTTCAAGGCATCCACTTGGGTCAGGAAAAGGAAAACATACTCTTTATGAGGGAAGCGAAAAACCCCAATACACATGCAAATATTGTGGAACCAAATCCTCATCAATTTCAAGTTTGACATCTTCCTCTTGTTCAAGACATCCCAATGGTTCAGGAAAAGGGCATCACGAGCCAGCAATGTAAATGAAAAATAATTTTACAGCAATTGATTTTGAAACTGCCCAAGGGAAAAGATGGAGCATTTGCCAGGTTGGACTCGTTAGAGTGGAACAGGGAATCATTAGGGATAAGCTATCCATTCTGGTCCAACCACCAAATAATTTCTATTGGGATAGGTTTATTGACATTCACGGCATAACTCCTGCAAAGACAGCAAAGGAGAAGACCTTTGATAAGATTTGGAAACAGATTGAGCCTTTCATAAAGAATCAAAACCTGGTTGCTCACAATGGGTTCTCATTTGATTTTCCTTGCCTACAGCAGACTCTGGAGTACTATGGAATTGCTCCAACAACATTTACAGGTCATTGCACATACAAGATATACAAGGATAACCTTGCCTCTTTGTGCAAGCTATATAAAATTCCCCTCAATCATCATGATGCACTCAGCGATAGTATTGCTTGTGCTGAGCTTTATAAAAAATATTTAAAATCTAACAATTCCCAATGAATAATTATCAATCAGAAAGTTTAGAAGAAATTGCAAATTGGCAATTAGATGCCGAAAACGCTAAAGTAGGTCTTCCTGCATTACAAAGAGGATACGTGTGGAAGCCTAAACAAGTTGAAACACTTTGGGATTCATTATTGCGAGGATTTCCAATTGGTTCTTTTCTTGTTTCAGAAACTGATGAACAGAATACAAAAAAAGATTTATTGGACGGACAGCAAAGAGCAACTGCTATAGCAATGGGTTTCTATAATCCTTGGGAAATTTCCAATCAGCCAAAGTTCTTCTCGAATAAGTTTAAAAATATACAAGAAACTGTTCCCGTTCTTTGGCTTGATATTGCCGTAAATGATAATCAAGAAATAGGAGATTTCTTGTTTTTGCCAAGAATTGTTACCCAATCTCATCCCTGGGGTTTTAATAGAAGAAGCGAAGTTTTAGGGATTGCAAACAGAAGGAACGCAAACGAAAAATTTATTATAACAGGGGACAAATACCCTCATTATAAACTTAAAGATGTATTTCCTTGGGAGGCAGAATTACCCATTCCTTTAATTTTTCTTATTGATTCAATTAAGGTCGGAAAGGATAATTGGATTGACAGAGTGATAGAGAAATCGGAAAAACATCTTTCACATATTAAATTAAAACACTTTGAAAATAGTGACACCTATGTTAGTAAACTGCGAGAGGCTTTAAGCAATGAGAATTTTGTAGAAAGAATAATTAACGGAATTCATACAATATTGAATACCAAAATCCCAATAATAATCTTAACAAATAAAAATATAACTGAGGAATCGAGTTCTGCATCAGAGGATGCTTCAACTTTATTTATGAGAATTAATACAACAGGAACACGATTGGAAGGTGAGGAGTTAATCTATTCAATGTACAAAACAGTATTCCCAAAATCCAAGGAATTAGTTGAGGCTGCTGGAGCAGGTTTCATTGCACCATCTCGGATTACCACTATTATTTCAAGAATAGTGTTAACAGATATTTCGATTAGGAAAAAGGAGTTTAATTTTTCAAATTCACCTAATCTCAAGCAATTCAAAAATGCCTTAAAAGATATAAATGGAGATTTTTATAAAGGGATGAAAGAATTTGCAGAAAATCCAGAGACATTAAATAGTTTATTTAATGTAGCAAAAGGCATACTTATTGGAGAAAAGGAATTTCAATTACCAGTACCACTTGCCATTGATATTGCAAAAAGTAATTCTGATGTGCTTTTTATTTTGTTGTATTGGATACATTCTAAGAATATAGAAATTGAAATGCTTCTTGAAGATGAATCCTTGCACAAAAAAATATTAGGTGCAATTACAAATTTAAACTGGTTTGTTTGGGACACCAATATATTTTTAAACCGATTAGCAGAGTATGAATTGGAATCTGGCAGATTAGAATTTTGGAACTCAAAATTATTTTTAACAAAAGGAGAAGAGAATAGATGGTTTTCTTATTTGCAAAAACCAGAGTACGTAAGAGAAATACTCGTGAATAAAATTAATAAAGGTTGGGAGGATGTGATTTCCGATGAAATAGAAAGAACTCGTTTTACTGAATTCTTTCACAGTATAAATGGACAAAGATTTATGCTTCTATTTGCACAAAGGAACTATATCAAAAATCAATTTGGAGAATTGCAATGGGATACGATGCTCGAAGATATTAATCGGCCTTATGATTGGGACCACATTTATCCAGATAATTGGTGGACATATAATATACCTAACTTTAGCACAGTAACAGCTGAATGGAGATGGAGTATAGGTAATTTTAGGGCTTTAGCATTAGAAGTCAATAGGAGCCAAGGTGATAGAAAATCTCCCAAAAGCAGACTAATTGATAATAGGAGTGAAAGTTTTATAACAAATAATAACTGGTTGTTATGGGAGCAGATGGATGAAAAAATTAGTGAAAGTCAAGTCGAAGTTCTTGCAAAAGCAATCGTTAATCGGCTTGTAGACATTTATCAAGAGTGGTATATAACCTTAAATATTGGAGAGTATTATAGCAATGAAATTTACGATGCTGTAAATGAATCTTAATAAACTAAATCAATTATTGTTCCTTAATTAACAATTTTAGTTATAATTGGAAATAAGCTTATCTATACAGGGCTCTGGCAGAATCATCAAATACTTCAGTCCTGAGTCTGTATTGTTTAAGCTTATTGGCAATCTTTCACCTGAAGAGATTCATAATCTTTTATATTCCGAAAAATTTCAGATGCTGAATCTTCGCATGGAGAATGAAGAACTGGCTTCCACCTTTTTCGAGGTGGTCCCTGACCAGCAGCACATCGCCTTTGACCTTGATAGGATTACACGCCTTGAGATAAAGTTGAAGAACAAGACAAGAAGCAAAATACTTCTTAGAGAAATCGTTTCAGAAAACTTGCTGTTCCCCTTATATAACTATAATCTCAGGGCATTATCAAAACAATTCTCAGGTGGAATATTAATCATAGAAAATGACATAGGAAGCTTCGGTAAATGCAAACTTGAACTTGATAATTTCGATGTAGATAACCTTTTTTTCGAAATTGTGCAGTATGGATTGCCACTGAAATCAGTGGTCTTCAGCGTCCTTTATGACGGCAAGGAGTTGGAATTTAGAAAGAGAGACAGTTTGTTCAATGGAAATGTTGTTGTTATAAAATAATTCTAAAAAATATTTTAGGTGCGACATAGTTTGGCGTTTCGGCAAGCTACTTTTGTGGTATAAATAATTCACAAAATATGGAACCATCAATCAAAAGCCTATCAGAACTACAGTCAACAACATTTGACTTCAACAAAACAACAACAAATTTAGATTTATCAATGGTTCTTTCTACAAGAATTCAAAGTGTTATCAATGAAAACTACCTTTACCTTGCTTACAATAATGTAATACCAAACTCTATTGAAGAAGAAAATATAAATTGCAGAAAGGCTAATGAATGGTTTATGGAAGAATATAGGGGAGAAATCAAGGATGTGTATTATGACAAGAGACATATAAGAGGAAGTACAAAGTCACAGGTAGATGATATATATTATTTCCTTTATGATGATTTAATGGTTGGTTTTGACACCAATTGCAGCACTGTTAAAATTCTCTTCCGTAAAACGGACATAACAAAAATTGAGGAAGTGCTCGCAGGAATTCACAAACACATGTTAAAGGAAACAAAATATAAAAAGGCTTTCATTAGTCTCTTATATAACGGCAGAAATGGAATAGATACTCAATCAATGGAGCTAACAAAACAGAAGTTGAGTATTACCGAAAACTACAATGATGAGTTTGAAAATATTCACAAAACTATTCTAAAAAGGCTCTCAAAAAAGAATGACAAAGGCCTTGTCCTTTTGCAGGGTAAACCTGGTACTGGGAAAACAAGTTATATTCGCTACCTAATAAGTAAAGTGAGAAAAAAGGTTGTTTTTCTTCCACCGAACCTCGCAGGAAACATTACAAATCCAGATTTAATAGCCATTTTGATTAGAAATCCCAATTCAATATTAGTAATCGAGGATGCGGAAAATCTTATCACTAATCGAGAAATGGACGAAAAATCTCCTGTTTCAGCATTGCTTAACCTTTCTGACGGCCTTCTTTCTGATTGTCTCAATATACAAATTATATGTTCATTCAATACGGCAATTTCCAAGATAGACAATGCATTACTTCGTAAGGGAAGGCTTATTGCCAAGTATGAATTTAATGAGCTATCCGTTGAAAAAGCGCAACGACTTTCTTTCAAACTTGGCTATCAATCAATCATAACAAAACCAACAACCTTGACCGATATCTATAATCAAGAGGAACAGGATTTTGTTGGAAATCAAAATAAGCGAGCGATTGGTTTTGCAATGGCAACAGCCTCCTAATTAAATTAACTTTGCAATAAAATAAAATCATGGAAAAATTAAATGAAATGGAAAAAGTACAAAAAGCATTCAGTGCTATGTATTCTTTTAGAACGTACTTTGATTCTGGCTCAAATGAATTTAATCGAGTTAGTCTGGAGAAAAAAGCCGAGCTAATAGAAGCGATAATTGGAAGAGGATTTGATTTCCATAAACTAATTAAGGAGTATAAGGAGTACTATAAGGAGGATGGATATATGCATATTTACGATGCCACCATACCAACCTTGATTGGACTAAATTCATTTATCAAAAACGGTAGTTTCATTGACCCATACAACCAAAGGGAGCTAATGAATAAAAGCGATAAGGAAGTAATTGATGCACTAATTAAAACGGTAAAGCAGAAAAACAACTTTGTCTGAAACACTTTTTCAACTCTATGTACAGACTCAAAAAAGAAGTTAAACGAATATAAAACATAAGATAATATGTCAAAACGAGGATACATATCACGTTACATGATGATACTAAAGAAGCTGAAGTCAAAGCCCTACTCATCATTTGAAGAAATAACCAGTTACATGGAAAGTCAAATTGATTATCTCCAGATGAACGATGATACTCTGAACATTGGCTTTTCGAAGCGAACCCTTCAGAGAGACCTGAAAGAAATAAGAAATATATTTGGTATTGATATTGAATATTCGCCATCATCAAAAGGTTATTTTATCAGCCAGGACGAGATTGGGAACATGAATTTTGAACGTATGATAGAGGCATTTGATATGTTCAACTCTCTTAACCTGGCACAAGACCTTAAGCCATTCATACATCTTGAAAGTCGCCAGCCGCAGGGCACAGAGAACCTATACGGATTGCTTCACGCAATCAAAAATAAACTTAAAATAAAATTTATCTACAAGAAATTCTGGGAACAAGATTCAAGCACTCGCCATGTTGAACCCTATGTTTTGAAGGAATTCAAATCCAGGTGGTATGTGATGGCAAAAGACCTCAAAGATGATACATTGAAAAGTTTTGCTCTGGACAGATTATCTAATTTGGAAATAACTATATCAAAGTATGAGCAAAAGAACCTTAACCAGGTGGAAGAAAATTATCGTTATTGTTTTGGTATTATAAGCCCAAATGAAGCTGCTCCGTACGAAATCATTTTAAGTTTTACTGCTTTGCAAGGCAAGTTTATTAAAACCCTTCCGTTGCATTCAACACAGCAGATTATAAAGGATACAGAAGAAGAACTACAAATTAAACTTAAACTTTTTATTACTTATGATTTCATAATGGAACTGCTTTCCCACGGAGATAATGTAAAAGTTATCAAACCAAAAATATTAATGAATAAAATCAAGGCTGCCCATCAAGATGCATCAAATCGGTACTAAAATGAAGCCAAGAGAAAAAGTTAAAGTTCAAAAGGAGCTAGAGGTACAAGGTAAAGTTCTACCAGCGAATTTTTCTAAAGAAAAGTCAGCAAATTTGACTGACATAACCAATTTAATTTTTCTTTTAAAAAGAGTATTTGAAAACTATCTGGAGCTTAAACCTGATGAAATTGCTGAAGAAGATATGTTTCAACTTGCAAGAAAAGCTGAAGCAAAAAAACTGGGAGAGAATTTAAACAACTATTATTCAAATAAGTTTCTCAACTATTCCTGGGATTGTATGGGCTTTTATATGGAGCTTGAGCAAGCATTAGATATACAAATTTATGATTTAGACACTGATAACATAAACACATTTTCTGAACTAGCATTTTACCTGAATGACAGATTGGACAACAAACTTATTAATGACAAGTTAAAAATTTATCCAAAGTATTTTGATTCCCTTTTAGCAAACAGAGGTAAATTAAAAATACTTTTCATTGGTCGAGACCCTTATCCCAATGACCCTATGGGAATACCTTTCTGTAAAAATGACCTAAAGGAATCGAGAAAACCAAATTGCTCAGGTCGCTATCTACTTAATGGTTTTGGCACAGATATTTTATCACAGAAATACAATAACATTAAAAACACTGAGGATATATTTATGAACCTTGTCACTGAAAGTGGCGTTGGATTGGTAAATGCGAGTTATTTCCCGATTGGTAAATTAAAGCCAATGAGGTATCAAATAAAATTATCTAATTACTTGAATCAGTTGTTGTATGCGATTCCTGACACAAAAGTTCTATTGACAAGAGGTGCTGAAAAGCTTTTAAGAAGGAAAGATAAACCATTAGATAGCGGATATAAGCTTCTTGAAGTCCCAGGAATTCAAATGCCCATTAAAGAAAGCTGGAGGGTTGTATGCCACCCTGATTTTCGCAATTCACGTAGGGATGACCATAAATATTATTGGCAAGAAAAGAGTGGAATGCTTAGGGATATTGCTTAATAGGATGGGACAATTTAATTCAATTATATGCTTCCATAAATTGTAATTCAGAGCAACAAATATCAGATGTTGATAATTATATTTTAATTTATAAACAATACAAAAACAGAATAAATAATTCTATTCCTTTGACCAAAATTTATAACACATGACAAAAAAATTAAATGAAATGCTTTCTCGAATTCCTGAAGAAATGGAGCTGGATATAAAAAAATACAATCTTTCCGAGCAGGAGATGCTAAGCAAGTGGACAGCAAGGTTCTTATCTCTGAATAATGAATACAGAGATGACAGAAACGAATCCAACTTTCAGGAACTGCTCAGCGAAACAGTTAAGGAGGTGGTTACACCAAACGAGACAAGCAATTTGTTTTCTTGTGTACCAACTGGGTTTGCTGATTTGGACAGAATTATAGGAGGCCTTCCTCTTGGTGAATTAATAATTCTTGGTGCTCGTCCTGCAATGGGAAAGTCAGCATTCATGGTATCAATTATGATAAATTCTATATTAAATAAAAATTCTCCAATAGCATTTTTCTCACTTGAGAACTCTGCTCAGTATATGCTTCTCAGGATGCTTAGTAACATTGCTGACTGCAGCTATCATCATCTTGTATCGAAAAAACTTGAAGAGTATCAGTTGCAGGAAATCTCTCGCAAATCAGCTATTCTGGAGACTGCAAATCTCACAATTGAAGACACTTTTTTTTCTTTGGATGATATTATTTCAAGAACCGATTTTCTTGTGCGAGAGAAAGGAATCCAGCTCATAATCATTGACTACCTTCAGTTGATAAGAACCAGAAGCAGGAGGGAGAATAGGGAAATGGAAATCGCCACCATTTGCAGGGAACTAAAAAGGATGGCAAGGAAATATAATGTTGCCGTATTTGTGAGTTCCCAACTTAGCAGGGCTGTGGAGACTCGTGGTGGAGACAAGCGACCTGTTCTTTCTGACCTGCGTGAGTCTGGAGCAATCGAGCAGGATGCTGATAAAGTTTTTTTCCTTCATCGCCCAGAATATTATAATATTACAGAAGACGGAGAGGGGAACAGCACATTGGGAATTGCAGATATAATCATTGCAAAAAACAGGAGCGGGCCATTGGATACTGTTCGCCTCAGATTCACTGCAAAATCTGCTTCATTCAAAGACTATGAAGAAACGTTCTTTTCAGGAATTGAAGGAGAGTTCTTCAAGGATATGCGCAAGAATGAATTTAATACTGATTTGAAGAATAGAGGAAGCAAGTCTAATGATATTGAAGAAGACCACCCATTCTGAAAATTTATTTATAAAACAAAAGGATAGAACCGAAGAAGATTTTGAGCGGACTAAAGCTATTGATTGTGTACCTGCAATCGTCATCATAATGAGATGAAATAGTAGATGCTTTAGAATTTTTTGAAATAAAAAATTCTAAAGCATCAAACTTCTTTTAGAAAATCAATCGGTTCTTCCTTTTTCAAAATGAAAACTATACTTAAACATAAAGAGCTTATCGAGAACTCGGTTAAATTCCTTTCACTTAAAAGTGCAAATGAATTGTCGAAGTTATTGATGTGTTATTTTCCTGAATTTATTGGGGTAATAAAAAACGCAAGCTATTTTGAGTTTAAGATTCCAAAGAAAAAAAAAGGGTATAGAACAATAGAGTCTCCCAACCTACAACTTAGAGAATTGCAAAAACGTCTGAATTCATTTCTTCAGGCTCTCTATTGCATTATTAAACCAGAGGCTGCCTATGGCTTTGTATTATCTTATCAAGAGGATGCAAAACCTCATACTATTATTTCAAATGCAAAAAATCACTTGAATAAAAAGTATGTGCTTAATATTGACCTCAAAGATTTCTTTCATAGTATTTCTGCCATACAGGTAAGAGAGTTTTTCAAGAAACACCCCTATAACTTTAATGACGACCTGGCAACATGCCTCGCCCTCATTTGTTGTTACAAAGGAAGATTGCCGATGGGTGCTCCGACATCTCCTGTAGTCTCCAATCTGATTTGCATTCCACTTGACAAGCAACTTATGGCAATTGCACAAGAGCACAAACTGACCTACACAAGATATGCAGATGACATGACTTTTTCATCAAACGAAAACATCAGTGATGAGGCAATCACACAAATAAAAGCATCAATAACCGCTTTTGGATTCCAATTGAATGAAAAGAAGTTCAGAATGCAAAGCAAGTTTCGGCAACAAACTGTTACAGGAATAAAAGTCAATGCAAAAACAAATGTTGATAGGAAATATGTGAGAAATATCCGTGCAACAATACATGATATAAAACTAAATGGACTTGAAGCAGCAACACAAAAACATTATGTCCTTAAGGAGGTAGACAAGAAATTAATGCAAAGTCTATTACAAAAGATTGAAGGAAAAATAAATTTTGTCGGACAAGTGAAGGGAAAGGATGATGGGGTTTACAGGGGATTGTTGCAGCAAAGTAAAGAAGTGGGAATGTTTAGGATGGGTTCTGGAAAGAGGAATCCTAACGTATCAATTTTTTAAACAAGAAAAAACATGGAATATATACCTAACCAATATGGGCACATCGTTCTCCTCAATGCGAATGGAATTCCCACAAGGGTTGCAACCTTGAAGCAAGGAGTTACTTATAATGAGTCAATGAACGGTCCAAAGAAGATAACCAAAGTAACAATCAAATCTGGTCAACTTGAAGATGAATTTTATTTCTTTGAAAGCGGAACACCCGCTTTCCATAATATACAGCAAGATACAGGCGATTCCTTTCAATTGAAAGGAATCTATTTAAAATATTTCACCAAAGAAACCCAGAAAAGCGCTGAAGGATTTATAGATTTCATGTGTGGTTGCCACTTTGCAATTGAGGGCTACACATGTCAAGAATATGAAGAGAGTGAATAGAAATAAGAATTGTTTTTGCAGAAAAATTAAGTGATTTAATTAAACTCCCAATTGTGATTATTGAATTCAGGAATTGACATCTTTAAAGTTTACAAAGTGGTGGCCATCCATATTTTATTCTCCATGCATTTTCCAATGCAATTCTTCCAGTGGTTGAATTAAGCAAACTCGTTATTTGGCTCTTTTCTTTTTCATCAATAATTTTTGGAACGTCATTTAATGTAAAGTATTTTAAAATCCAAGTTGAGGATGAGAGTGAATACTTTTTTATTCCTAAAGCACCTGTTGTTTGGTTATCCAAATGAAAGTGCTGGCGGACTCTATTCATTACATTTTGTTGATGTCCATTATATACTACTCTTTGTTTCTTTTCATCTAAATAAGTCAATAATGAGTCCCCAAACGTTTTAACATTATTATAGCTCGTTTCACTAAAATTGCAACCATTCTTGGGGAATTCTTTAGGTAGTTTTAATTGCGATAAATTACAATCAGAAATAAACCAGTACAATCCTTTGTTATTAGGTATGGATTCAGCTAAATTGTCAAACCAAATCTTCAAAAAAATTGAATCATCCCAATCCTTATTCCCTCCAAAATTTAGTTTATTTGTATTCTTGTATATTATATCAGCTAATTTTATTAACTCCATATTAAATTATAATTTATTTACCAGTTTTAATTACCTCAATTAGAAAGTTTTTGTAAGATTTAAGTATTGCTACCACATTTTCTTTAACTATTTTCTGTTCTTTATCTCCAAGCCAATGAATACCATCCACAATAGCCACAGTCATAGATTTTCCATTCCCAAATCTATCAGGTCGGCGAATAAAATTAAGACCTTTTTCCTTTGCGTTTTTGAGAATCAAAGTACTAATTTCGTCTCGTATTTCACCACGAGTAATATCTTGCGGCATATCAACTTCTTCTGGGTCAGTTGAAATTTTAAAACAAAGTTTAAATTCTTCAGTTTGCAAATAAACAGGATAATCATTCCAATACTCCCAATTTAAGACTGAGTTCCAAAATCCGCCATTTGGATTATTTACAAAGTTCCATCCAGCTATATTTATTTCCTTTTCTAAATACTGGAAAAATCCCTGCCAGTCGTTTCCATTCCATTCTTTAATAAGTTTAGATTCCCACTCATTATTTACTTTTTCAATATTAATAATGCGAGCTTTAAAATCATTAATAATATCATTGTTTAAGTTGTGATTTTGTAGGAGTGTAATAAAATCATGTCTTTGATAAATTTTAAAACCATCTTCCTGAACTATCTTTAGACTTTGTTGAGATTCATTTCCTGTTTTTAAATAAATACAAATGGGAGAATTATATTTTGGAGTCTGTTCATTACACCATTTTTCTGCAATTGCTCTATATCTGGCTAACTGGCCTGAATGTTGCCCTGTATAAGTTTTATCTTCAATAATAATTAAGTATTTGTCATTTACTTCTGCCCATACATCAATATTCTCCCATTGCCTTCCAGCTCGAACAGTAGTTATGGGTTCATTAAATTCAGGCATTTCCTTTTTGATTAATTCAGAGATAAATTCAGAACCACAAATTCTCAAGTTAGCATCATATTCAATGTTAGATATATCAGCCCATTGTAACAACCAAGTTATAAAGGCGTCTTGACTAAGTTCTTTTGTTGAAATTTCGAAAATATTTGGCTTCATGGTTTTAAATTTTTATCAAATGTAACTATATTTTTGGAATTAAAAACGGAGACCTGACATCTTATTAAATAGGTTTAATATGCAATACTGAAGTAGATATTTTATTGTTGAGAATATGTATAATATATCAGATTCAATATTGTGGAATTTGTAGTTCGGGAAACCCAATCTTGTTGCTTTTAAGCAAGAGTCTTTTTGTATTGTAACGTAGTTTTTCACTTTTTCTTAACTATTTATAAGAAAAAAGAATTATGAAAAATTTAGTAAACGAAAACGGAGAAATAATTCTCCTAAATAAAAGTGGAAGACCAACGAAAGTGGGCAGTATCAAGCATGGAATCACATATAATGTATTCCGAAGCAATGCAAAGAAGATTGCCAAAGTAACGTTGAAATCTGGCACACAAGAGGACGAATTCTTTTTCTTTGACAATGGGAACCCAGCATTCCATCACGTGCAGAACAGAGACCTGCACCCGAATTTAATTTTGCTCTACTTGCGTTATTTTGCAGATGAGGAACATTTTTCCCCAGAGGGTTTCATTGAATTTATGTGCGAGAAATATTTCGCAGAACTTGGTTACACATACAGGGAATAGGAAGAAGGAGGATACAGCTTAATTCAAAAGGCAGTATCATTTTTTGTTGTTCCAAGAAATTATTAGCACATATAAAACCTTTGAGGATAAATTTCTTGGGCCTTACCAATCACTCTTTTTTCGAAGTCCTGAATTAGCCAATAGATAAGGTAATGGGGAGAAGGCATGTCTCTCACAATTTTTATATCAGCGCCTGAAATCTCAAGAAGACGACCAGAACGAATCTTTGAAACAAGTTCAAGTGTCACAGTCAAGTTTGGAATATCCCATAAGTCATACAGCTTGTCCATCAGCATTTTTAATGATTTCTTTTCACCAGTCATTTGAATTAACACATCCTTGCCAACGACTGATTGAAGTCTGAACTCCTCAGTAGAAAGGACATATTCTTTTACTAACAAATCGTAATCATTCATCACTTCAATTAATTTTTCTATGGTTGCTTTTCGACTCAAGTGTTCGAAGACATCACTCATGTTAAATTCATCAATAAAATAGACTTCATTTCCATCCTTTTTATTGGCCACAAATAGCTCCACATTAAATTCAATATTTCCCAAATATTTGAGGTGCTCAAATTTTACAGTGCTCAAGTATAAATAAGTGTTTTCTCCCTCTTTATTTCCAGATGTTTTTACTTCAATTTCTTTCATAATTCTTTTGTTGATTTCTCTGCTTATAAATAGCTAAATATAATCTTTCATAACACATTTTTTCTTTACGAAATTTAGGGGGTCTATTTAAGCCCCTGCCCTAAAATTACCCCCTTCATTACCGCCACTAAATTAAGCCAATGGGGTCTTATTTAAGGAACCAGTGTCCAGGGAGAGGCGGATATTTCGGAATACAAAACGTGCTTAAACCTAGTAATGATATGTTTCATTAAAACGCCCATTTGGGTCGCTCCAGGGAGAGGTTGGGTTTTCCAGGATAAAATTGCAACATCTAAAATTTCCTTCTTTTATAAGATAATGTTTTGTAACATTTATTTTTTTCGACTATTTATAACAAAAAAACTATGGAACAACTTCCAACAGGCGAATATAGCTTTGTACAATATTTAATAAACAAGCGACTCTACGTTGACCACTTCACACTGCAACAAATCCTTCACTGCAATAACAAGGTAGAGAGCTTCCGATTGATGAAAAAACTGGAACCGTTTATCGAAACAACAGAGTACAAAAACTTGATTTTATTTCCAACAGAAGTGGCAGTTAATTTCTGGGAATATTACAGGAAATTCGTCAAGTAATTTCTTTGCTAATTCCTGCTTAATTATTTCACCTATTTCAGGGAGAGTCATAGCAACACTATATCATATACATTTATTAACCATCTTTCTGTTTTTCGCTATTAATTAATTCATAAATTTCCTTGAGAATTTCTTTGCCAATTGGATGAAAATAATCAAAAGGAAATACCAAGCTGTTTGATATTAATTCTAACCCGATTATATAACCTATCAGAAAGAGAAACATCTTCAGGGAGAGATTGTAAATGGAATAACCAATTGCCAGGGAGAGGATGCTATGTAACACCCTCCATCCAACAGGAGAGAGCAAGCTATTAATAATAAATACGAAAAGATATAGCAACTGCAACCTTGCAATCACCATACCTTTCCGATTGAACCACCTCGGAATTATTTTCATTTTTGTTTATGCCGCTTCTTTTATTTCATCCTTGCAACCTATATCGTTATTAATAAATTTCCATGCGAGTTCAGCTTGCTTGGCTGCTTTGAAAATAAACTTGGTGTCGTTTTGCAAAGCCTTAATCCAGCTTTGAATATAAGCAGCTGAGTTGTCTATCGTCTGCTCCTCCATTCCAGCAAAGGTCATTGCATAGCTTGCTGTAAGCTCTGCAACCAATTCCTCCACACTATATTTGTGAGAACCAAATCCATCAAAGTTCATAATGCCTTCTCTCTTAAGTCTGGTTGAAGCTCCTGTCCAGTGACCTATCTCATGCAGCAAAGTTTTATAATATCTTGCTGATGATTCATAGCTGTTTTTTAAAGGCATTCTTATTTCATCGAGTGCAGGAATGTAGCATGGAGAGTAGATTTGGCTTTCACGAATAACAGGCTTCTGATTCATCTTTCCAAGCACTTCATCAAGCAAAGCTATATTTGAAATCTTATTTTCTACCACTGGAAAGTCTATTCCTGTGGTTTGTTCAGCATTGAACACAGTATAATATTTCAAAAGCGGAATTGTTTTTTTCTCCATAACTCCATCCGCATTCCTTTCTTTCTTCTCAAGTATTTGCCAATAGACAACGGGAGTTCCCTTTGAACCTGCAATCACTGCACCTCCTAAATCCTTCACCTGTTTGAATGATAAATAATAAGGTGAAGAGAAATTATTACTTATCGTTATCCAATGATTAATTCCACGGTAAGGTTTCTTTGTCAGGAAATTTTGTGGAGCCATGCTTGTGTATCCGCAGTTCCAAGGCACAACGCCAGTGTTAAGCTTACTAATGATTCTATCAGTTACCATAGTATATATGTCCTCTTTTTTCATTCTGTTTTTATTCTTATAGGTAGGAGTTTCCGAAAAAAAGAAAGAATAGTAGTTTCTTTTTTTTGGATTCCTTTACCTATAACAACATGAAAAAGACAAACAAAAAATCACAACTTATCTTAGAAGTCAATAAAAAGTATTTTGGCGGAGATGAGAATAATGTAAAACTTGGTAACACATTATTTGTGATTACACCTCCCATTGATGAAGAATACTGGCAGTTCCGTGTTATGGTTGACAAAGAGCAAGCCATTGTTGGGTTTCCAAAGTTTAACACCCTCGGTATTGGATTTGCCAAAGAAGATGATTGGAATACAAATTTGCCTTATAATTCCTCAACAAATGAGATATGGGAGCATATAAAGCGAAACAAGTACTTTGCGTCCATTTCTGACAAAGATTGCATCAAAGCGATTAAAATGGTGCAAAATGCAACCAAGGAATATTTCAAATTGTTGAGGGAGGTGGATGAGTTGCTAATATTCAATAATGAGCCTCATTTGAAAAGTCAAAGCACAGGCAAAATGATGTCAAAAAAGGAGTTCAAAGATTCCTGTCAGATTCTACGTGCAAGAAAGACGACTGAGTTTACAAGCAGTTTCTTCGGACAAACAAGAGAGATAAAAATGAGAAAATTCTGTCTTTTGTTCGGATACCTAAAAGACCAAAGTTCATACCGTTATAAATTCACAACCTACGAAACTACAACAGATAAAGCAGTTGAACGGTTTATGTATGTGTTGAGAGAACAAAATTTGCATCTTGATTTCAACAAAAAGAATTACGAAACACTGCAAGTAGGAACCTTTGAAAATGGGCAGGAACGTGGATTTAAGATTCCAATTTGTTTCTAAGAGGATTCCTTTTTTTCGGAATCGTCAACCTATAAAGACATGAAGAAGAAAAGCACTTTGGCCCTGGAGTTTGCAAAGAACATGAACGGGATTCTATCGCCCGAAATCAAAGCCCGATTACAAACTGTAATTGATAAACCTAACCAAATAACTTGGAATGATACTTATTCACTAATCATAAATCATAGGAGTAAGGATTCAACATTGTGGCAAGCAGTATTGGCTGTAAATCCAAGCTTCACAAGGAGCAAGTGTTGCGAGGAGGAGTGGCAACAAATACCAACCCAGGAAACAATAATAAAAGCAATAAACCACGCTGTATTTAATCAACCTGTGCAGGAAAAGGTACTTAGCAATGATGCTTATAATGCTCTGAAATTAAAAAGATATTGTGCTGATAATTTTAACATAAATAACATATAAAGATGAAAACAACGCATAGTAATTCAGAACTACAGTGGCACTTAGAAAATAACGTAGTGCCAAAACTTTCAGAAGCAGCAATTACTGGAATTTTAAATACGATTGATTCTTTCAACTCAGGGAAACTTACAATAGAAATTGAAGTAAAGGAAGGTGCTGGTATTTCGGTTGGTGAGATGTTCGAGGACTTAAAAATAGATATTGAATAGTTTCTTTTTTTTGGAAATACCGACCTATAAGATTATGGAAAACAAACTAATTGTCTACGACAAAAAAACTGGGAAAGTGACTCGTAAAGACGTTTCATGTTTAAGCCCTAATAGCATAGGGGAAGCGGTTGACTTATTTACAAATAAATCAGGCACACATATATACCAGATGATTAGAGTTAAGTTCAGAGACCTAACTGAAAACTACGTTATAGCAAAGAAAAAAATCGAGAATTAATTATTCTTTTTTTCGGATTCTTTTACCTATAATAACATGGAATCAGAAATAATAAATAAAGCAAAACGGACAGACTTCAGACTTGTTTCAATAGAGGAAACAAGGAACTGGAGAGGAGATATTGCAAATGCTTGTGGACGGATATACGGAGTCTATATGTATAATGCAAACGAACACATCTACCCATGCGAATTGGCTCCATCATATTCATTAATTTCGTTGTATTCTTATTCTGAAAAAGAAATAATAGATGAAATAGCAGAAGAAATAATGAATGGAAATTCGTTATGTAATGATGTAACTTATGTCCACGTTTCAGAAGTTGACAAGCTGAATACACAGGCAGCACCTGCAAATCTCAATGGAGTATATTATAAAAGCGGAGGTAGAAAATACAGAAACATAATGGAGTTTTCTGAGACATACCTCAAGTGCAATCGACAGGTATAGATTAATAAGTTTTGAGGTTTTCTTATTAATCGGGGGAAGGGACTTGAAGAAATTCAGTCCTTTCTTTTTTTCGGAATCTCCGACCTATAAAAATAAACAAAAAGATGAAATTAAAATATATCTTCATATCCTTAAAAATTAGAAACGGTGAATACGAATATACTTCTATTTCAGTGAATCAAATTTCCTCAAGAAAAAGCACAGAGAAATTCGGAAGGGATTATGCTATGAATTTTTACGGAGAAAAACCTTTTCAGTTTACACCAGGAGAGCAATGGTATTATTTTCACGGTGGTTCAGTTGCTGTAAAGCTGACCACAGTTGAAGAAATATCAAAAGAGGAATACGATGTCCTTGATAAATTTCAGTTCAGATAATTTCTTTTTTTCGGAATCACCGACCTATAAATATAAAATGGAAATCAAAGAACAAATACGGGAAACGGCATTCATTGCAACAATACTTGGAGACCACTTTGTAGACCAACTTTATCCGATTATGCAGGAAAGAGGTACTGGGTATATTTCCACAGCTGAAGAAATTGTAAATTGGTCTTTAGAGTTCTTTGATAAGCATAATGAGACAAACTGGGAAGACGTACTTGAGAATGGGATGAGTCCCTTGTCAACAGAAATGCAGAGCATCATCTGCTACGATGATGCCATTATTGACTTTGGTTACTGGAAGCTCTGTGATATTATTAAATCTTAGAAGAACAGTACCTATAAGGTTTTGTAAAGCTTCAGAAGTTTTTCTTCGAGCTCAGAATTACGTTCAAAATCATAGAATTCATGAAATGATATATCTCTATTCAAGTATGCTTTTTCTTTGAGCAAAGCCATATATTTATAAGGTAATCGTGGAACCATAGTAAATATTACACTATGACCTGAATGTTCATAGTCATGCCAAACTTGCTGAACATAAAAGCTGGAATTTCCTAATATTGGATTGATAAAATTAAAGGTGAAATGCTCTTCTATTCGGGGTAAATAATCCATCCCTAAAATAAAAGTGTGAGACGATTCAAAATATTTAAAACCAAAGTAACACTTCATTTGGCCTTGCCTAACAAAAAGTTCTGGATGTTTATTGTTCAAATCAATTATTTCAAAATAAATATATTTTAGATACTTGGTGACTTTAGCATAGTCCATGCCGATTTCTTCTGAAAGTGTTTTAACAGAAGGTGTTACAAAGGAATCATCCTGAAGACTGGTTTCTTTTTGTAGCACCCACTCAATTATCTCTTTGTACGGCTTATCTTCAATGTTTATTAATTTCAAAAAATTTGGATATTGTGCGAGAGCTTTTAGATAGTCAATTGTCTTTACTTTGTATTCGTATACTACTTTTTGTTTTTTCATTTTTTTCGACTTAGTTTAACTACAAATTTAATTCATTTTTATCTCTTGTGAATTTTCTAAATTAAGAGTCCTGGGACTCATTTAGATTCTTTTTTTCGGAATCCATTACCTATAATCCAAAAATTAAAATTATGGAGCAACATTTAAGACACTTGATTTCAGAAGAGATTGAGCAAGCTTTTAATTTACAGGGGACAGCAACTGGTAAAGGGCAAAGTGATATAAAAATTATTTGCAAGCTCTATAACCCTTTAGGCTCGGCTTGTTGGTATCTATATGAACACTTTGAGGCAGATAGATATTTATCTTTTACGAATAAGGGTGATGCTTTGTTTGCAAACTTGGAAATGATTTCCTTGAATGAGCTTTCGAATTTGAAGCTCCCATTTGGTTTGCGAATTGTGCGTGATGAGCACTTTCCAATTGCACAAATAAAACTGAAAGATGTGTACGATGAAATTAAGTATTGGTTATGAAGGAGGAAGAGACAATTACAATTCTTAGTGAAAAATCAAAGATATATTATGGAGGAGAATTATGTGTAATGCTTATCATTGCTGACGGAGAGTACTTTGTAGATGTGGTGAATCAGACTCGGAGTTTTGGTAGAATAAAGTTCGAGACCAGGAAGGAAGCAGAGTTCCTTTTTCAAACGATAGAGGAGAGAATCTTTTGGTATTCAAACGTAAATGAGGCAGAGAAAGCTTTGGATAATGCCATTGCGTTGATTTCACCAGACTTAATTGTTTTTGCGATTTATACTTTGAACAGGAATATAACACAGGATGATATTGTGTATCTAAGAAAGAGCATCCACTTTCGAACAATCATCAAAAAAGGTTTTAATTATCTTGATAAGCAAAGAGGGATGGTTACTATTTATATTGTTTCCGATTTCGGAAAAAAGCCAATAGGATTTCTTGTCGGAACAGAATATCTCAGGGACCTAAAATTCAGATTACTTTAATCTCAAAAGAAAATACATTTTTTAAAGGGCAGCAAAATTAATTGCTGCTTTTTTTATTGTTCAATTTTCAAACTTTCTTTCTTTTTTTCCGAAAAGCAAACCTATACAATTATAATAACGTTCGTAGTTAATATTGGAAAAATGGTAAAAATCAAAAAATACATATCTTATTATAGAGTCTCAACCGTCAAACAAAATATTTCACACCTCGGTTTGGAATCTCAAAAATCATCTGTTGAACTTTTTGTCAAGAATGTCGGTGGAGAAATTATTGATTCTTTCACAGAAGTTGAAACCGCTGGTTCAAAAGATAAAATCTCGGTTGACAAACAAGTAAGCATTGAAAGTTTGTTATCAAAACGTCCACTTCTTCTTAGTGCTTTAAAATTAGCTGAAACTAATGGAGCTATAATAGTAGCGAAGGAAAGCTCTCGATTAACGAGGTATTCTTTACTTATGGAATTTTTACTCAAGAGTGGTATAACCTTTGAATTTGCTGATGCTCCAAGCGATACAGCTTTTATTGTAAAACTTAAAACAAGTTTAGCCGAAGAAGAATTATTAAGAATTTCTGAAAGAACCAAGGCAGCCTTAAAAGCCCTTAAAGACAGAGGATTCAAACGTGATACAAGTAAACATGGATTAACAGAAGAGAATATAAAAAAAGGTAAAGACAGAAGAAAGGAGTTGGCAAGCTTAAACGATAACAATAGAAAGGCTTCTGGATATATTATACTTCTTCGCAATTCAGGTAGTACTCTTCAACAAATTGCAGACAAGTTGAATTCAGAGGGTTTCAGGAGTAGCCGTGGAAAACAATTTAGACCAAGCAACGTTCTGATGTTATTAAACAGAGCACTTCAAACAAATGAAATAATTCAAAACAATATTTAGTCCTAAAACACTTGGATTATCAACTGATACAAGAGAATATTTACTTGTCTCAATTCTTTATTTTGTATTCTTTAACCTATAAGGATAGAACAAAACAAACTATCTTTGTCAAATAAGTTAATGAATTACACTAAACACATACTGTCAAAATCCACATTCGTTTACGGCTGCCAATGTCCGAAACGACTGTATCTACATAAGTTCAAACCTGAGTTGAGAAATCCTGAAGATGAAGCCCAACAATCAATTTTTTCTTCAGGAACAAATGTTGGTTTGTTGGCTCAAGGACTTTTTCCAGGAGGTATTAATGCTGAACCACCTGATGCGTTTTCATATCATCTTTCTGTTGAGAAAACTCAGCAATTAATTAAAGAAGGCGTAAACATCATATATGAAGCGTGTTTTAACTATGATGGTGTTTTATGTGCGATTGATGTTCTTGTAAAAGAAGATAATAAATGGTATGCTTTTGAAGTAAAAGGAACAACGGGGGTTAAGTCGCAACATATTGTTGATGCTGCATTGCAGTACTTTGTAATAATAAAATCAGGAATAAAACTTGAAGATATATTTATTGTTCACTTGAATAATCAATATGTTCGGAGAGGAGAAATTAATGTTCAGGAATTATTTACAAAGCAAACAATTCACGAACAAGTAAAAGCGCAGCAGGAATTTATTGAAACAAAAATTGTAGAACTAAAGAAAGTGATTTCCGACAGAATAGAACCTATCATTGAAGTGGGAGACCAGTGCGACAAACCTTATCCTTGCGACTTTTCTGACTATTGTTGGAAAAATGTTGAAGTGGAAGAAAGAAATTCAGACCTTGAAGAGTATATAAATAAAGAGTACTTGAAAGAATTTTTTAGCGAATTTCAATACCCTTTATTCTATTTTGACTTTGAAACAATAATGCCAGCTGTCCCTGAATTCAATAATAGCAGACCTTATCAGCAAATCCCATTTCAATATTCTTTACATATTCAAAGGAATAAAAATTCAGAATTGGAACACAAAGAATTTCTCGGAGATGGAACTAATGACCCAAGAGAATTGTTAATAAAGGGTTTGCTCTCTTCACTCGGAAACAAAGGAAGCATTATTGTTTGGAATCAAACCTTTGAGATAAGCCGTTTGAAGGAACTTGGACGAGATTTCCCACAATACGAAACTCAAATTTATCATGTGATTGAACGAGTTGTTGACCTTATGGTTCCATTCCGAAAGAAGCAATTTTATCATCCAGATTTTAATGAATCGTATTCAATAAAAAAGGTATTACCTGTACTTGTTCCAGAATTAACTTATGGTGATTTGACAATACAGGATGGTGGTAGCGCAAGTTTAATTTATTCGGAGTTGAAGAATCAGTCAGAGGAAACACAAAAAGAACAACGAAAACATTTACTTGAATATTGTCAATTAGATACATTCGGAATGGTTAAGATTACAAAAAAAATTAATTTACTTTAATTTATTTTTCTGTTTGAACTTCTTTTTAAAAATTAAGATTTATAGAACTCCTTATCAAAGCAAAGAATAAAATGAAACCGAAAGACACTATGTCATTTATGTTTCGTATCTTTGTGGTGAGTTTAAAACTCACTAAATGGCTATAAAAGATAAAAATCTTTCATTTCAGGCAAATAAACTACTTGACCAACTAAATCAAGCAGGGTTACTTTGCTTTGGTATTGACAAGGCAAATAAACTTCTTCCGAACTCAAATCCTGATGCAGTAAAAAAATTATTAAGTGATATGACCAAGAGAGGTTTGCTTATGCGAATAAAAGATGGTGTTTATTACATCATTCCTTTTGAGCAAGATGCAAAAACATTTATGCCCGACTGGCATTTGCTTTCGCAATATTTGGTTGGTGATGCAAATTATTACATCGGATATTTTTCCGCTCTTCAAATTCATAGTTTAACAACACAACCAAACTTGAAAGAACAAATTGTTGTGAGCAAACAAATAAAGCCATCAGCACTTAAAATAAAGAACATTCCTTTTCAATTTATTTATCACAACGAAGAACATTTTTTTGGAAATAAAAAAACATGGATTGATAGTTTCAACAAAGTTCAATGTTCTGATTTGGAGAAAACACTTATTGATTGTTTGTTCAAGCCCAGCTATGCTGGTGGAATAACAGAAATTGTAAAAGCAATTTACAAGTCGAAAGATAAAATTGATTACAGAAAGCTTTTTGAATATGCAGAGCAATTCAAATCACAGGCAGTTATAAAGAGATTAGGATTTATTTTAGAAATTTTGGAAATTAAACATCCCATCATTGAGCAATTACAAAGGTTGAGAACGAATTCCTTTGTTTTATTAGAGCCAACTTATCCGAAAGAGGGAAAAACAATTTTCCGTTGGGCTATACAACAAAACATAGACAGCGACTCTATCCTTTCACCCATTTTTAGTTGATATGATTGAACCTAAAGAATTAAATAAAGTAGCTACTGTAAACAGAGTAAGCGATAGACAGATTGAGAAAGATTACATTTTGTCTTGGGTGCTTTATGCGATTTCAAAAAATAAAATTCTAAACAACTGTTTAGTTTTTAAAGGTGGTACGGTATTAAAGAAAGCATACATTGAGGATTATCGTTTCTCTGAAGATTTAGATTTCACGATTGTAGATGAAGCTATTTCCAATGAACAAATTCGAGGCGAGTTTAAAAATCTTTTTGATTTCATCAAAGAAGAAGCAAATATTGAAATGCAGATAGATGACAAGAAATGGATGATACACGAAACAGGAAGTCCACAATTTTACATTGATTATGTTGGACCCTTAAAAGGTGGTATGGGTAGTCGAGATTTAAAGATTGATATTACCAGAGGGGAGGTTTTAGAAACAGATGTTATGAGTAAATCAATTTATAGAAATTATTCTGACCTTGGAGAAAATTTCGAATTGTCCTGTTATTCATTATCCGAAGTGTTAATAGAGAAAATGGCAGCATTGATGGGCAGAACAGAACCAAGAGACCTATACGACTTCTGGTATTTAACAGAAATCGAAAGAATAAAAGTTGCGGACCATACAATCCCTTTTCATAACAAAGCAATAAGAAAAAAACATAACCCAAAAGATTTTGCAAAAAAAGTTTTAAGTAAAGAAGCCGCATTCAAGCGTGATTGGGAAAATAAACTTGCATCACAAATTCACGACTTGCCAAAATATGAAAATGTTTTCAGAGAAGCGAAACGACACTTTAAGTTTTAAATGATTGATTATTCCTTACAAGTAAAGGCTAATCGGAGTCAATAACGAATAATTTGCGGATATTTGCGAACCAAATCGAACCAAATCCCATACGAAATTAATGCCTTTTATAAAGATTAACTAAAATACAACGAGTGAAAATAATGAGGTAACCGCTTTTATCTTAAACAATGACAACAAATAATTTTGGAGAAGAATTAATAGAAATTGTATCGGACAGAAGCTTGATAGATAAATATATCAATTACCCAGAAATAGGGATTAATGATAACTCGTATCTCGATTTTGAATTGTATGAATTGTTTCTTGCTTATGAAAAAAGTGCGAATGGTAATTCAGCGAATGAAACACAAGAAGAAGAAATGTATGAAACAGAAATTTCAATTGAGGATGATAATGATTTTAAGCAAGAAATAAAAAAAGATTTTTATTATTCAATCGCACGTCTACTTTCTGATTCGGATGGGAATTTTGACGAAAAATCTGTAGCTAATTTATGTCATGCTGCTCTTCGTATTGATACATTTAACAGGAGCTATCTTTATATGCGGGAGCATGAGGAAGAAGGAGAATTTGAAAATAAAAAAGAGTATGCAAAAAAATTGGTCAAATCCATAAATTTGATTGAGGAAATTAATCAAAAAGATTATAACCCTTTTGAAATAAAAAAAATAACTATTCAAACGGGTGTTGGAATTTCCTCTAAGTCAACCATTTTTTCTACAGAACTGTTTTTGATATTTGAAAGTTTTTTCAGAAAACATTTTCCATTAAATTCAAACATGAATTCTAAAATATTTTTAAGTGATGTAAAAAATGATTGTGAAACATTCTTAAAAACTTATAAAAAGAGTTCTGTAAAGGAGAGTATGATTTTACAAGAATATGCTAATAGTCTGAATGACCTGTTGATTGAGATGGGAATGAAAATTCCTAATAATAGGCACGGAATAATAGGACATGTTTTTAGTTTAATTAAAATATTTCCACCGAGAAGTTATATGGACAACAAAGCAAGATTTGATAAATCCAAATTAACTCAAGTATATGCTGACCGAGTTAAACAAATAATAAATCGTAGAAATAAATAATCCTTCCCATCGCTCATTATCTTAAGGTGAAATCGTAAAGGTTTCACCTTTTTTATTTGGCAATAGTCCCTTCGGTGTCTTGGACAAAACTAATGCGTTTATTTTATAGTTATGTCCAACTGCCACTAACGTATAATAACTGGAAGGACGAAAAGGAGTAGTCCTAATTAATTAAAAACAAAATAAAAATTATGAGTAAATCAAGTATCGAATGGACAGGTTTTACCTGGAATCCAACAACAGGTTGTACAAAAATCTCAGCTGGTTGCAAACTGTGTTATGCCTTAGTAATGTCCAAAAGGCTGCAATATATGGGACAAAAAAAATATGAAAACGGATTTAAACTTACTATTCATCAAGACGAGCTGTTAAGACCTTTTACTTGGAAAAAGCCAAGTGTAGTTTTTGTAAATTCTATGAGCGACCTTTTTCACGAAGATGTACCATTAGAGTTTATCAAACAAGTGTTTTTAACTATGAACGCTACTCCTCAGCACACCTACCAGATATTGACCAAAAGGGCAAAGAGGTTGGCTGAAATCAGTTCAGAATTAACCTGGACAAACAATATATGGATGGGTGTGTCCATAGAAGATGAGCGGGTTGTAGAGCGTCTGAAGTATTTAAAAAAGTCAGGAGCGAAAATAAAATTCCTTTCGCTTGAACCTCTTTTAGGTCCACTTTCAAACTTAAACCTTAAAGGGATTGACTGGGTAATTACGGGTGGAGAATCTGGGCATGGAGCGAGACCATTAAAGAAGGAATGGGTTGTCGATATAAAGAGACAGTGTGCAAAACAGAAAGTTAAATTCTTCTTTAAACAATGGGGCAAAAAGCAATTTAACCCAAATCCTAACGACCCTACAATGATAAAGGGAAACCCAAGCTATGCTAAGGGAGGGTGTGAGTTAAATGGTAAAATTTATCGAGCAATGCCAATAATAAAAAATTAAATATTAAATCAAAAAAATTATGAAAAAGAATTTTGAAACAATAATCGTTGGAGAGGAAGAGTTAAATTTTGAATCATTTAAAGAAAAAGTACGGAAAATTGGCTATGACTATTTTATTGTATGTATCCCCACTATACAAGAGGAAGAGACAATTGCCTGTGCATGTAAGGGGGATGAAGAGCTCATTAATATTTGTTTGGAGTTGAGCGAAACCCACTTCCTAAAAGTAGAGCACCTTTCGTGCCCTGACTGGTTTGAACTAAACTAATTACTGTTACCAAAGGGAAGTAAATAAAATAAAAACTAAATTAAATAAAACAAATGAATTCTTGGAAAACCGTATTAGACATTTTAAAAGACGAATTGAAGAAAGAAATAAAAGATGACTTTTTGGAAGAATTAAAAGAAGTTGTAAAGGATGTTATAAGGCGTGAGCTTGCACTAATGTCAGAGTTGAGTGCGAATAAAGAATACATGCACATGGAAGATTTATTGGGTGAATATAAAATTAGTCGGAATAAATTCCACAAGTGTAAAAAACAAAACTATTTTCATTCTATCCAACAAGGTAGATATAAAGTTTATCATGTGGAGCAGTTTGTACAATCATTAAGAAATTACAAAGCCGAAAAACCTACATTTATTAGGCAATAAATGCAGTAATTAAAAATCTCTTTTTTGAAAATCTTCAAATAAATCTTCAGCTTTCTCCGTTTGTTTTAATCGGATGTATGTCCAAAAGTCACGTTCCGATTTGTGACCTGTTACTGCCATTATAATTGCAGTTTTTGTACCTCTTTTATATTCATTTGTTGCAAAGCTTCTTCTGGCTGTATGGCTTTGTACCAGTTTATATTTCTTTATTACAATTTCCTTTCGTTTAGAGCCTTTTGTAATAGTATATGTTTCATCAACTTTGAGAGAATCAACCATTGAGCAAATTTCTTTTATCTGACGATTATATTTTTGATTATAAAAATAAGGTATTTGTCCTTTATACTTTTCTAAAATAATTTTAGCTGTTTTTCGAAGTGGTATTTTTAGTGCGTCTTCCGTTTTTATTGTTGTGATTTCAAGAAAATCTCCTTTCCAATTATACTTTCTCAAAGCTATGGTATCACTGAATCGGAGCCCAGTTAAACAGGAGAAAACAAAAACATCTCTCGCCTCTACTAAGTGAGAAGGCAAGTCAGTGTTATATATTGAAAGAATTTCTTCTTCAGTTAAATAAATTGCTTTGGTTTCTTCTGATGTCTTTTTAAATTCTCTGTACTCGGTATTAGTGTGCAATTTTTTCTTATACGCCAATGTCATTAGAGATTTAATATTTTTTATATGCCTTCCGATTGTGTTCTTTCCATGACCTTTATTAATAAGAAATGTTTTAAAGGCAGACTCCCAAGGATTAGTTACTTGTTCAAATTCTAAAAACAAGTCTCCTTCTTTTTTTGAAATGTCTTTAAGCAATGGTATTAACTGCATATAAGCCTTCATTGTCCCAAGCTTTACGTTATTCGGATTTTCTTTAATATAC
This sequence comes from Bacteroidota bacterium, assembly GCA_037131555.1. Classification (GTDB taxonomy): domain Bacteria; phylum Bacteroidota; class Bacteroidia; order 2-12-FULL-35-15; family 2-12-FULL-35-15; genus 2-12-FULL-35-15. Next base: position 43,197 of record JBAXQU010000006.1, on the reverse strand, counting down.
CATTCTAAAAAATTAAATAAATTGTAAACCTTTTCTGTTTTGACATATTTTTCAGGAAAAATTTCTTTTAGAATTTCTTTTTTTACAATGTTAGCTGTCAATGGAATTCCTTTAGACATAAGGGTATTATAAACTCCATCCGCTTTTTGTCGAATTTTTTTTAGTGTAGCATTCTTTGTTGCCACATCATCCCCGAAGCCTCGAAACTCCTCTCTCTTTTCATTCCAATCATTTTTATTTACTCTTAACTTAGTTGACAAACGGATACGTTGCCCATGATAAGTGAAGTAGGCATTTACCAAATGTTCTTTTGATTTTTTGGAATAAGCTCCTTCTTTGCTGATGTCTCTTAAAAAAAATTTTACGTGCATAGTTATTTGTATTGATATTTATTATACGTTTGTATCGGCTGGACAGAAAGCAAGAAAAACAGAGATAGATTTGTCCAAAAAAAGTGTGGCAAAACGTGTGGCAAAATCGGGAAATTTCTGGGTGATTTTCGGATTTTACCAAAAAATTGTATAACTGCTGAGATGATTGTAAACATTGAGTAAATGGCGAATTTTGAATCACCCAAAAGTACTCAAAAACAGGACGCACGGGACCTCAACCAAAAGGCGAGAAACAATTGTTTCTTGCCTTTTTTGTTTTCGATAAGTTCTAGTACATAGCTTATCGATAAATATTAAATAATTTATCATATTTCGTTCCTCTATCTAAATATTTAATTGCAAATTTGCGTTCCTATTTACTTTCGAACTTTAAACTTTATAATAAAATAAAAATGGCAAAAATTAACGAGTACATTGAAGCAAACAAAGAACGTTTTTTAAGCGAACTTTTCGAATTATTAAGAATACCAAGCGTAAGTGCTGACCCGAAATACAAGGATGATGTGTTTCGCACAGCCGATTCTATCAAAGCTAGCTTAACTAAAGCAGGTGCCGATAAAGCCGAAATCTGCCTTACTGCAGGTTATCCGATAGTATATGCTGAAAAAATGATTGACCCTAAGTTGCCTACCGTATTAGTTTATGGACACTATGATGTTCAACCAGCCGACCCATTGGAACTATGGACTTCAGGTCCTTTCGAACCCGTTATAAAAGACGGAAAAATATATGCACGTGGTGCATGTGATGATAAAGGACAAATGTTTTCGCATGTGAAAGCATTCGAATTTATGATGAAAACAAATTCACTTCCTTGTAATATCAAGTTTATGTTAGAAGGTGAGGAAGAAATTGGTTCCGACAACCTTGGGATTTTTGTAAAAAACAATAAAGAGAAATTAAAAGCAGATGTTATTCTTGTTTCAGATACTGGAATTATTGCCAACGACATTCCTTCCATTACCGTTGGATTAAGAGGACTTACTTACTTAGAGGTTGAAGTAACGGGTCCTAATCGTGATTTGCATTCAGGACTTTATGGTGGTGCTGTGCCTAATCCAATCAATATTCTTTGCGAAATGATTGCAAAGTTGAAAGACGATAACAAACACATTACCATACCAGGATTTTATGATGATGTGGAAGTACTATCAGCCGAAGAACGTGCTGAAATGGCAAAAGCACCATTCAGTTTGGATGAGTACAAAAAATCATTGGATTTAAAAGATGTAATAGGCGAAGAAGGGTATACCACTAACGAACGTAATTCCATCCGCCCAACATTGGATGTGAATGGTATTTGGGGAGGTTATCAAGGAGAGGGAGCTAAAACAGTAATTGCTTCAAAAGCCTTTGCAAAAATATCCATGCGTTTGGTTCCGTATCAAAACTCTGATAAAACATTCGAACAGTTCAAAAAATATTTCGAATCCATTGCACCATCATCGGTAACGGTAAAAGTGACACCACATCATGGAGGCGAAGCTGCTGTAACTCCAAGCAACTCGATTGCCTACAAAGCAGCTAGCAAAGCCATGGAAACAACATTTGGCAAAAAGCCAATTCCTGTGCGTAGTGGAGGTAGTATTCCTATAGTGGCTATGTTTAAATCTGAATTGGGATTAGATACGGTATTGCTTGGTTTCGGCCTCGATTCAGATGCAATCCATTCTCCAAACGAACATTATGGTGTATTTAATTATTTAAAAGGAATAGAAACAATTCCTTATTTCTTTCAGTACTATGCTGAAATGAGCAAATAATCAACCTACACGAAACAACGTAGATGATAAAAAACACCTTTGCAAAAGCGCCCTTGTTCGTAAGAATGGGGGCGTTTCTTTTATTATTAATTGTACTTGTTAGTTCCTGCAATCGCAATTTTCAGGAAGTAAGTTTCAGTGGAATAGAGAGTATGAAATTGGTGAAACTATCGCAGAATGGTGTAGAAGCAGAGATAACAGCTCGAATAAAAAATCCCAATTCAAGTGCTTTCACTATTTACAAATCGGATGTAGATGTAACACTGAGTGGTTTAAATGCTGGTAAAGCTCATTTGGCAAACAATGTTAGGATAAAAGCAAATAGCGAAGAATCATATACCTTCAAAATAAAATCCGACTTTTCAGGATTGAGCATTACCGATATTCCTAAGGTAATAGCAATGGCGATGAGTAAAAATGTAGAGATTGGTATTAAGGGAAATATTCAAGCCGGAAAATTTTTAGTAAAAAAATCTTTTCCTGTAAATCTTACTCGCAATGTACCCTTGAACCTAACAAAATGAGCATAACGCATAAACATACCAATTCATTAATACACGAAACAAGTCCTTACTTGCTTCAACATGCTCACAATCCTGTCAATTGGTATCCGTGGAATGAGGAGACGTTGCTAAAAGCAAAACAAGAGGATAAACTTATTCTGATAAGTATAGGTTATTCAGCCTGCCATTGGTGCCATGTGATGGAACACGAAAGTTTTGAAGACGAGCAAGTAGCTCAATTGATGAACGACTATTTTATATGCATTAAAGTAGACCGAGAGGAACGCCCTGATGTAGACCAAATATACATGCTTGCTGTGCAGTTGATGACAGGCAAAGGAGGTTGGCCATTGAATTGTATAGCCTTACCTGATGGTAGGCCAATTTATGGTGGTACTTATTTTCCAAAACAACAATGGATGAATGTTTTGTTGAATATTGCTGATGTGTATCAAAACGATAGGGAAAAGGCAATTGAATATGCAACGCGTTTAACCGAAGGAGTAAGACTTTCCGAATTGGTGAAAGTGAATGAGAGCATGGAGGAGTTTAGTGCTGAAACATTGCATCAATCATATTTGAATTTGAAAAATAGATTTGACAATATAGAAGGGGGACCGGATGGAGCACCCAAATTCCCTTTGCCTAACAATTATCTTTTTCTGCTGAGGTATGCGTTTTCATTCTCAAATATTAAAGAGGAGGTGCTTGAACATGTCAATAGGACGCTTACTAAAATGGCTTATGGAGGAATCTATGACCAAATAGGAGGAGGGTTTTCTCGCTATTCGGTGGATAGATATTGGAAAGTGCCGCATTTCGAAAAAATGCTTTATGATAATGCTCAACTTGTAAGTCTTTATTCAGAAGCTTTTCAGGCTACTAAAAACCCATTGTACAAAGAAGTTGTTTTCGAAACATTAGCTTTTGTTGAACGAGAATTAACTTCAGCGGATGGTGGTTTTTATTCTGCATTAGATGCCGATTCGGAAGGAGTGGAAGGGAAATATTATGTTTGGCAAAAAGATGAATTGAAAGACGTATTGAAAGAGAACTATAACATCTTTGCTGATTATTACAACGTAAATGAAAAAGGATGGTGGGAACATAATAATTATATTTTACTCAGGAATGAAAGTGAGGAGGTGGTAGCACAAAAACATTCAATTTCGGTTGACAATTTGAAGTTAATCATCGAGGAACTAAAAGTATGTTTATTGAAACAACGAGAAACAAGAGTACGACCTGGATTGGATAACAAATTGCTTACTTCGTGGAACGCTTTAATGCTAAAAGCTTATGTGGATGCTGCAAAAGCATTTGATGAAAGTAAATTCTTGAATACGGCCATAAAGAACTTGGATTTTATTTTTGCAAATGCGGTTATAGATGGTAATCAACTTTCGCACTTAATCGGAAAAAAGGCGAATGGTTTTCTCGAAGATTATTCATTTTTGATAGAATCTTTAATTGCGCTTTATGAATCAACATTTGATGAAAAATATCTTTTTAAAGCAAATGATTTGATGAAGTATTGTATCGAACATTTTCAAGATAATGACTCAGGTATGTTTTATTTTACATCTAACGAAGACAAAGCGCTGATCAGTAAAAAAATGGAATTGTCGGACAACGTGATTCCTGCTTCCAATTCTAGCATAGCTAAATCCTTGTTTTTGCTTGGGCATCATTTAGAAAATGAATCCTATTTGGCGATGAGTAAAAAAATGTTGAATAATGTTTTAGATCAAATCGAATCGTATGGCGCTGGATACAGCAATTGGGCTATGCTGCTTTTGAACTTTACTCAACCTTTTTATGAAATTGCAATTGTTGGGAAATCGTTTCACGAAAAAAGAAAATCATTCAATCAAATTTATATACCTAATGTGATAATGGCAGGATGTGAAATCCAAAGTGATATGCCATTGCTGCTTAATCGGGGTGAAAAAGGAGAAACACTCATATATGTGTGTACCAACAAAACGTGTAATAAACCAGTGAGCAATGTAAATGAAGCTTTACAACAATTGAAATAATTTGAAACAACTCACTCTAGTAATAACGACATTTCTTTTCAGTCAATTTTGTATAGCTCAGCTCATCAATACGAAGCCTTTAGAAATTCCACTTGGCCCGGTTAACTTTAATGCGGCCATCGTGAAACAAAATAAAATTAAAAATATTCAACTCGTGATGGTCGATAAACCAGATGGTGAAATGATAATAGATAAAGGCGGAACACAGGGATATGAATTCGATAGGAATGGGAATCTCACAAGATATTATTACACCATCTTGAATAGAACAGAGAACCTTGAGGAAGATGTTTCGCAATTGGTGAGAAGAGCAAAAGTGGTGCGTCAGGCAGGAACACGCACTGTAAAAAAATATTTTAACGATACAATATTTGTGGATGTGTTTTATAACAACACCAATTGGGTGATTGCAAAACGTGCTCGCACAGGAGATTATTACGATGCTTACTACTACGAGTATAATACTGAAGGAAGAATACAAAAGGAAGTACATTGCCGCGAAACGAATGTTAGTGAAAACATCAAGGAGTTTAAATTAGGTGTTCAAAGTATCCTTTCGTCAGAGACGTTTCAATATACTACTTTGACAGCAACACAATTGAAAAAATCGTGCTTGAATGACGAAGGTCGCGAATACAAAAAGGCCATCATTAACTATGATGAACACAAGAAAAAACTTTCTGAAAATTACGAGTTCATTGTGAGTTGGATGCAAGCCGATTATTATTATAAATATGATTCAACGAGTAACCTCATTGGGAAAACATTTTCGAGTAACGAAAGTGGCGAAATGAAAACCGAATCGACTTATGAGTACAATGCATACGGAGATGTGATAACCGAAAAACGATTTAAAAAAGGCGTACTCACGGATGAGATAAATATTTTGTATGACGATACCACTCGTTTGCCCAAGTCGGAAGTCAATCGTGACCATATTAATGCTTCGGTTGGTATTGTTAAATTTGGTTACACGTATTATGATTAGCAGATTTACGATATTGCGGACCTTCTACATTATTATTTAATTTATCTTTGTTGTATGAATTTAAGCTTAAAAGGGAAAACTGCCTTGGTATGTGGAAGTACACAGGGTATTGGTAAGGCATCAGCAATTGAATTAGCTTCGTTAGGTGCTAATGTAATATTACTTGCTCGTAATGAAAATGCTTTAAAAGAATCGCTGAATGACTTAGATACCGCTAATGGTCAACATCACGATTTTATAGTAGCCGATTTCGAAAATCAAGCTAATTTGAAATCGAAAGTTGAGGCGTTTGTTAAAACCAAAGGAGCAATTCACATACTTGTTAACAACACAGGAGGCCCAGCCAGCGGACTTATTCAGAATGCGAAGGTGGAAGAGTTTTTGAAAGCGTTTAACAATCATTTAATTTGCAACCATATTTTGGTTCAAGCCTTGATGGAAGGAATGAAAAAAGAAAAGTATGGCAGGATTGTGAACATTATCAGCACTTCAGTGAAAATGCCTTTGAAAAATTTAGGTGTATCCAATACCATTCGTGCCGCAGTAGCCAACTGGAGCAAAACCTTGGCCACAGAACTGGCACCTTTCGGAATTACGGTAAACAATGTGCTTCCTGGAGCTACACTTACCGGTAGATTGCAAACCATCATCACTAATAATTCGAAAAGTAAAAATAAATCGATCGATACCATTCAAAAAGAAATGATGGAAGAAATACCGATGGGGCGGTTTGCTGAAGCGTCAGAAGTAGCCAACGCGGTTGCATTTTTAGCATCTCCTGCGGCAGCTTACATTACTGGAATTAATGTGCCAATTGATGGAGGTCGAACAGGATGTTTATAGGTTGTTCTTGATTTAGATTATGGATATTGAAAAAGAAATTATGCATTATTTTCCTCGAACCAATGATCAGCCTTTAAGCCTTTTCCCATTGCAGCAGCAGTAGCGAGTTCATCGCAACGGTTGTTTTCTTTATTAGCTGCATGGCCTTTCACCCATACAAATTTTACATGTTGTTTTCGGTACGATCTCAGAAATCGAATCCATAAATCTTCATTTTTCTTATCTTTAAACTGTTTTTTTTCCCAACCAAAAACCCATTTCTTTTCAACTGAATCAACCACATATTTGCTGTCGGAATAGATGGTGACCGATGTCCCTTCTTTTTTTAATGCCTCCAATGCAACAATCACACTCAATAGTTCCATTCTGTTGTTGGTGGTTAATCGAAATCCTTCCGAGATCTCTTTTCGTAGCTCTCCTGCCAGCATCACTACACCATAACCTCCTGGTCCTGGATTTCCTCTTGATGAGCCATCTGTAAATATTGAAACCATTCTATTTTGTTATTTAACTATTAGTTTGCATCTAAATCCCAGCATGGGTTCGGAATAATTTTACGGCTATTGCTAAGAGGATCACTCCAAATACTTTTCTTAAAATGTTGATACCTCCCACACCTAGAATTTTTTCGAGTCGATAAGTGTTTCGCAAGACAAGGTATACAAATACAAGATTAATAAGAATCGCGATGATGATGTTTTGCGTTTTATATTCGGCTCGAATAGAAAGCAAGGTGGTGAGTGTTCCTGTACCAGCTATAAGAGGGAAAGCGATGGGCACGATAGACGCTGTAGTTGCCGAATCGTCTTTGTAAAATTTTACTCCAAGAATCATTTCTAACGCCAGAAAAAAGATGATAAAAGATCCAGCGATTGCAAATGAGCTTACATCAATTCCAATTACATTGAGTATTTGTTCGCCAAGAAACATAAAAGCAATCATTATTACTCCAGACACAAGCGTTGCTTTCACCGCTTGTATATCACCATGTTTTGTTTGCAAGTCAAGTATCACAGGCAAAGATCCAATAACATCAATCACCGCAAACAATATCATTGTAATGGTAAGAATTTCTTTATATTCCATGGTTTAGTAAAATTATAAAAAGTTGAATCACTTAAATTCTTGCTTCTGATGTCCAATAATAATCTGTTCTATGTCCTTCGGAAAAAATGTATATTCCAGTTCGTGTATTTTAGCCGCCAAGGTATAAGGTGTTTCGTTTTCAGCTATATCACATCGATGTTGTGAGATGATTGCACCTTCATCATAATGTTCGTTTACATAATGAATAGAAATGCCACTTTGAATTTCTTTAGCCGCGATTACAGCCTCGTGAACATGCATTCCGTACATTCCTTTGCCACCATATTTAGGAAGAAGAGCTGGGTGGATGTTAATAATCTTTGATGGATACTCTTGAATAAAAGTTTGTGGAACTTTCCATAGAAATCCAGCTAGTACAATCCAATTGATGCCAAAGGATTTTAATTGATTCAAAGTGTTCATGGATTCAAAAAAATCAGTTTTTGTAATTACTAAGGCAGGAATATTAGCCAGTTTAGCTCGATTCAGAACATTAGCAGTAGTTTTGTTTGACACCACCAAGGCAACCTCGATGTTGTTTGAATCTCTGAAATAATTAATGATATTTTGAGCATTAGTACCTTCTCCGGAGGCAAAAATGGCAATCTTGTTCGTTTTCATGGTGCAAAATTAGCTTTTAATACCATATCTCATTCAAAGTATTTCGAGATGAAAACCTTAACAATAAGTTTAAATCCTTGATTTGTAAAAGAAAACAGAAAATAAGGGCAGGAAAAATGTTAATAAACTCAGATTTTTTTTTGTTATTCTACACATAACTCTATCTTTGCAACCGAATTAACTAAAAAACATTTTAAAAATGTCAGACATTGCAACAAAAGTAAAAGCTATCATCGTTGATAAACTAGGCGTAGACGAGAAAGAAGTAACGCTAACAGCGAGCTTTACAAATGATTTAGGTGCAGACTCATTAGATACTGTAGAGTTGATAATGGAGTTTGAAAAAGAATTTAACATTGCTATTCCAGACGACCAAGCTGAAAAAATTGGTACTGTAGGTGAAGCAATTACTTACATTGAAGCAAACGCAAAATAATTCCAAAAGATTTATTTAATGAAGTTAAGGCGAGTAGTAGTTACAGGTCTAGGTGCGATTACTCCACTTGGTAATAATGTTTCAGACTATTGGAACAATCTTATCAATGGAGTTAGCGGGGCTGCGCCTATTACTCGTTTTGACGCTTCAAAGTTCAAAACACAATTTGCCTGCGAGGTAAAAGGCTTTAACCCTGAAGATTATTTAGATCGTAAAGAAGCACGAAAACTTGATCCGTACTCTCAATTCGGATTATGCGCCTCTATACAAGCTGTAAAAGATGCAGGTTTGGATGGTGAGAATGCTTTCGATCCAGATAGAGCAGGAGTTATTTGGGGCTCGGGTATTGGTGGGTTACAAACTTTCCAAGACGAGTGTATAAATTATGATAGAGGTGATGGTACTCCACGTTTCAATCCTTTCTTTATCCCCAAAATGATTGCCGATATTTGTTCTGGCCACATTTCCATCCGTTTCGGAATGCGTGGTCCTAACTTTACTACGGTATCAGCTTGTGCTTCTTCTACTAATGCATTGATAGATGCGGCAACCTATATAAAATTAGGGAAAGCTGATATCATTGTTGCAGGTGGTTCGGAAGCTGCTATATATGCAGCAGGTGTTGGTGGGTTCAATGCTATGCATGCTCTCTCTACTCGTAACGATTCTCCTGCTACGGCATCTCGCCCATTCGATTTGGATAGAGATGGTTTTGTGTTGGGTGAAGGTGCAGGAGCATTGATTTTGGAAGATTTGGAACACGCACTAAAACGAGGTGCAAAAATTTATGCCGAAATAGTTGGAGGTGGTATGACAGCTGATGCCAATCACATCACCGCCCCTCATCCTGAAGGATTAGGTGCTCGAAACGTGATGAGAAATGCTTTACACGATGCGGAAATGAATCCTGAGGACATTGACTATGTTAATGTTCATGGAACATCTACACCTCTAGGTGATATAGCCGAAACAAAAGCAATTGTTGCCGTTTTTGGCGAAAGTGCATACAAATTAAATATCAGTTCTACTAAGTCTATGACTGGTCACTTATTGGGTGCTGCTGGTGCAATTGAAGCTATGGCAGCAATACTCGCAGTAAAACATGATATTGTTCCTCCTACTATTAACCATTTTACAGATGATCCAGCATTGGATAATCGTTTGAATTTTACCTTTGGAACTGCTCAAAAACGAGTAGTACGTGCTGCCCTTAGCAATACATTTGGTTTTGGAGGTCACAATGCCTCAGTAATTGTGAAGAAATACATCGCATAAAACTTCTCTTTGCCAATATTTTCGCATTCCTTACGAGTACTTTTTACTCCTGACAGAAAATTAAATCAGTCTCTTCGAAATGTACTAGGATTTTATCCTTCAAACATTTCCCTTTACAAATCAGCTTTTCGTCATAGTTCGGCCGCTACACTTATAAAAGATGGAGTAAAAGATAGTAACGAACGTTTGGAGTTCTTAGGAGACTCTGTCATTGGGACAGTGGTTGCTGATTATCTTTTTAAAAAATTTCCTTTTAAAGATGAAGGGTTTTTAACTAAGATGCGTTCAAAAATGGTGAGTCGGAATCAGCACAATAATATTGCACAGAAGCTTGGGCTAAGCAATTTTATTGAAGCGAATAACGAAAGAAAAGGAATTCCAAGTTCTATTAATGGTGATGCTTACGAAGCATTAATTGGAGCAATATATCTTGATAAAGGATTTGAATTTGCACAAAAATTTCTACTTACCCGTATTATCAATGTTCATATTGATATGGAAGAGTTGGTGACAAAGGAAGTTGACTTCAAAAGTAAATTTATAGAATGGTCTCAAAAGGAAAGGAAAGAATTTCGTTTTGAAACGGTTATTGATGGAAATTCCTCACCGGATAAACTTTTCACCATCCACTTAATAATGAATGAAGAGGTGATTGGTACTGCTCAACATTTCTCAAAAAAAAGAGCAGAGCAACTAGCAGCTGAAGTGGCGTGTGCTAGTCTTGGATTTTAGCCTAAATCATCACCAATTAAATCCTGTAATTTTGTATTAACAAGTAAACTCAAAAAGTATCAAATGATCTCTACTTGTTTTTCAGTTTTTAGTTTCATTCTTCCGATGGGGCTTGCAAATTCGCCTAGTCCGGCTTCAATCATCAGTTTTTCGAATGTGTCTTTAGCTTCTGGACTTACACTCATAAGAAGGCCTCCATTGGTTTGAGGATCTGAAAGTATTAATAAAGAATCACCTGTAATTCCCTTCACCTTTGGGTCATAACCACTCCAATTACGGAAGGTACCATCAGGAACACAAACTTGAGAGTTGTAAAAATCTAAATTAGGAAATTTTGGTACTTTACTATAATTCAATTCAGCTGTCAAGTTGCTTCCTTCTGCCATTTCTATAAGATGCCCTAACAGCCCAAAGCCTGTCACATCTGTCATGGCATTTAAAGATATGAGATGCGAGACATGCATTCCAAAGTGATTTAATTGCATCATTTGTTTTGCAGCGATACCGATATGTTCTTCTTTTAACATTCCCCTTTTTTCGGCCGTAGTGAGTATTCCAACTCCAATTTTTTTAGTTAGGTACAATAGATCTCCAGCTTTTGCTGTATTGTTTTGTTTTAGGTTTTTCAAATTTACAATGCCGGTTACAGCAAGTCCAAAAATAGGTTCAGGACTATCGATGCTATGACCTCCTGCTAGGGGAATACCCGCTTCAGCACATATCGCTCTGCCGCCTTCTATTACTTTTTGGGCGACTTCAACACTCAGCTTTTTTATTGGCCATCCGAGAATCGCGATTGCCATTAATGGTTTTCCTCCCATGGCATAAATGTCACTAATCGAATTTGCGGCAGCAATCTTTCCAAAGTCAAAGGCATCATCAACAATGGGCATAAAAAAATCAGTCGTGCTTATGATGCCTTTTCCATCGCCAATATCAAATACAGCTGCATCGTCTTTGGTTGAATTTCCTACAATAAGATTGGAATTAGTCGGTGTTATTATATTAGTTTTAAGTATTTCTTCTAATACGTGAGGAGCTATTTTACACCCACATCCTGCACCGTGCGAAAATTGGGTTAGTTTTATTTTTTCGATATTCATTATTTAAGAGGTTTTAATGATTAGATGTTGTGCCATTTTATTTGGGTTCAATTCCTCAAATTCAATATCGATAATCTTACTATTTTCCCTTTGTTCTTGGCCGAAGTTGTAGGTCTTGTCGTAATAGAATAGACAGATTTCGAATGCTAGAATTAAATTTCCTGCGCGAATAGCTTCAATTGCATTTTTAGCTTGTACACCACCTAGTTTTTTACTGATGCGGCTCGTAGCAGCTATTAAATGTTCCTTATCAAAATTTCCATATTCGTTCACCAAATATTTCAATCGTTCTTCTTTAGGTAAATGGATAGTCAATACAAGCGCATTTTGCATTTGAAGCCAAAAGCCAAGAGGTAAAATGTTTCTTCCAATTTTTCTACTTTCGTTTTCAACCCAACATCTCCTTGTTGAATCAATTTTTGAAAAGGAATACCACAATTCATTTTCAAACTGTTCTTGTGAATTTTGAGGAAGTTCTCCCAATGAGCCAAATGAAGAACCTTTGTGATGAGCTAGCTTTTCAAGATCTAGTATTTGTTCACCCAGTCTTTCAAGTTGGTGGAGTACCAAGGTTTTTCCTGTTCCTGTTTTACCTCCTAAGATAACTAAATTTTTCCTTTCTTCAAAACCTTTGAGTACAAGTTTTCTGTAAGACTTATATCCTCCTTTTAAAGTAACACATTTGAATCCATAGGTTTCTATAAACCATGCCATGCTTGAACTACGCATACCTCCTCGCCAACAATGAACTAAAAATGTTCCTGTAGTGGATAATGAAATTGCCTGCTTCACATAGCTTTGTAACTTTGGCCCAACTATGGCCAGAGCTTCAAGAATGGCAACTTGTTTGCCTCGTTGTTTGTACAGTGTTCCAATTATTTTTCGTTCTTCATTAGTGAACAATGACAAATTGATTGCACCTACGATATGACCTTGCTCGAACTCTGCAGGGGTACGAACATCAAGAATTGGATGAATTTCGGCTAGTTTTAAGAATTCAGAAATAGAAACTGTTGTTGCCAAGGCGAATTATTTTACTTCTTGCATCAACTTGCGAATAAGTGGTGAAATGACAATCATGGCAATTCCTGCTATTAAAGCATAAATAGCTAATTGTTTGTACCCGTCAGTATAGCCTTGCAATTTCACAAGTAGACTAGCATTTGTATCAGAACTCGACATATCCGCGCCTAATAATCCAGCAGCGTATTGGCCATAAGCGCTAGCCAAAAACCACATTCCCATCATCATTCCTGATAATCTTTTTGGTGATAACTTGGTCATGATAGACAAACCAATTGGTGATAGAGCCAGCTCTCCGAATGTGATAACCAAATAAGCGAGTGTAAAAATGTTCAAAGAAGTCAGCCCCTCTGCATCTGCAAAAAAACGTGTGTAATAAAAAGTAAAAAAGGCTAATGCTAAAAACAAAAATCCGATACCGAATTTAATAACGGTGTTAGGTTCAATTTTTCGTTTTGCCATGGCAAGCCACACTAAACCAAGTATAGGACTAAAAATGATTACAAATAAGGAATTTGAAGTGTTGTTGATAATGTTCGGGCTTGCATTAAAAAACAATAAATTATGATGTAGATTGTTTTTTGCGAAAAGCGCCAAAGAGCCTCCACTTTGTTCGAAGAAAGCCCAAAAGATGATGGAGAATAAAATAAAAATAAATGCAGCAATTAATTTTTTTCGAGCCCTGGCTTCCTTCTCTTTAAATGTTTCGAAAATAAAATAGATAAAGGCTAGAGGGCCAATGGTGTACATAAAATAGTCGGTGTAATCTGTATTTTTTATCATAATAAAAATAAGAGGGATGCTTATGATAGAACCTGCATAGACCATTATTTCCTTGGTTGTTCGTTTACCTGTACTCAGATGTAAAAGAGGTGAATCTCCAATAGGGCCCAATGATTTTTTTGTAAGTAGAAAAGTGATTAAGCCAATAGTCATAACGATAGCAGCAGAGAGAAATGCATAACTCCAACCGAAATCTTTACTCTCTCCTAAATAAACACAAACAGCGCCTCCGAGCAAGGCTCCAATATTTATACCTGAATAAAATAATCCGAATCCTGCATCTCTTCTAGCATCTCCTTCATGATAAAGTTCGCCAACCATTGATGAAATGTTTGGTTTAAAAAATCCAGTTCCGATAATCGAAAGTGTGATTCCTAAGTAAAAGAAATTCTGTGGAGAAGCTACTATTATTAAATTTCCGGTAATCATTACAACTGCTCCAAACATGAGTGATTTTTTGAATCCAAGAACTTTGTCTGCAAAAATACCACCTATAAAAGTGAATGCATAAACAAATGCCTGAATGGCTCCGTATTTCAAATTGGCATCTTTATCCGACAGTGAAAGTCCAAGAAGTTTGTCGGCCATAAATATGGTTAGTACGCCTCGCATGCCATAGAAACAAAAGCGCTCCCACATTTCGACTAGGAAAAGAAACCATAACTGTTTCGGGTAATTTCCTTTAAAATTGCGGATTTCGTCTAATGTCAATTGTTTTTCCATTCTGATATTCTTGAATTCTTAAATAACTTTTAATGTCCAAATATACATATATAATGGATGTATGTTATCAATTGAAAAAATATTGAAATAATAAATTATCGTGGGTTTTTAATCATTTCCAATTACACATAACTATTTGAATTGGATAAATAGGTTAATAGTTTAACAACCGAATTGGTAAGTTGAAAAAAATGATATTAAAAGATATGCTTTTCTGCGTGATAAGAGGAGCGAACCAATGGGCCACTTTCAACAAAACGAAATCCCATTTCTATTCCTTTCAGTTTGTAATTTGAGAATATTTCGGGACGAATAAAAGCAACCACGGGGAGGTGTTTGGGTGTAGGTTGCAAATATTGGCCAATTGTTAAAACATCACAACCTACTTTTCGCAAATCTTCCATGGTTTCATAAACTTCTTTCTCTGTTTCTCCCAACCCAAGCATAATACCTGATTTGGTTTTCATTCCAGCATCATGCAAACGTTTTATTAGCTCTAGGCTTCTGTCGTATTTTGCTTGAATCCGAACTTGTTTGGTAAGTCTTCTCACAGTTTCCAAGTTATGAGAAACAATGTCAGGCTTTACATCGATGATGCGTTGCAAGTTTTCCCAGATGCCTTGAAAATCGGGTATCAATGTCTCGAATTTGGTTTGTGGACTAGCAGCACGAATTGCATTAATAGTTTCTGCCCAAATTATCGAACCACCGTCTTTTAAATCGTCTCTATCCACAGACGTGATAACGCAATGTTTTACATTCATCAGTCGAACAGATTCTGCAATTCGCTTTGGTTCTTGTAAATCAACAGCCAATGGGCGACCTGTGGCAACGTTACAAAAACCACACGAACGGGTACAGATATTGCCAAGTATCATGAATGTCGCAGTGCCTTCTCCCCAGCATTCACCCATATTGGGGCAATTACCGCTTTCGCAAATTGTGTGCAACTTATGTTTTGAAACGATTTCTCTTACTTGAGCGTATTCTTTTCCTGTTGGCAATTTTACACGCAACCATTCTGGTTTGCGAATTAATTTAGTTTCTGTATTAGTAGTGGTTGTTGTGTCAGACATTAATTTGGATTAGTTATCATTCGGTTGGTTCAAACGGGGGGCTTTTAGAACCATTTTTTTCCGAACATTATTTTTAAGTACAACTCAACAAACACTTGTTGATTTTCATTATAAGCCATCATTGGGATAACCTGCGGATATATATCCACCAAAGCCCCTGTTTCTATTGCTTTTACACCATTGTAGCGATTCGAATATTCAGCACTTAATGCAAATCGAGCGTATCCTCCAGGGTAAATTGTTGTGTTTTCAATGCCACTAAGGAAAGGGGCCTTACCATAAATATTGGTTTGATTGTGTAATGCAGGGTCATACCGTTCAATTGTGGAAGTTTGATCGTTCTGACTATTTCGTATTTCTAAGTAAACTGGTTTAGCAAGATTAATGGTGGCACCTAAAAAGTAAGCATATCTTATTTCAACACTTTTTTTATCGGTTTTTTGATAAAGTCTATTTTGATAACCAAGCCCTGGACGAAATATTAAAAAGGAATTCAGTTTGCCGTACACATAGCCCTTCGCTCCTTGTCCCAAAGAGCTCACGCTCTTTACTTCTTTTGGATGTTTGAAATTCTGTGTTTCTATTTCAAACATTCTTTTATGCTCTACAGTAACTTGTCGGCCCCTTCGATATGAGATGCCTAATCCTCCTTCGCTATGAGCAAATACTCCAAAGCTCGCTTCATTGCGGTAAATTACATTTAGGTCTTCTCCCTTTTGCAAACGAGTTTCGTTATCCTCTCCCTTTTGTGCCAATGCAGCAAAACTAAGCATGGATAGAAAAAATGAACAAAAGACAATTTTATTAGGCATGTATATATTCAATTCTAATTTCTGAAACTAAAAATCGGAATGGCAAAGATACAATGAAAACTTTAAAATAAGTCGCATTATATTAATAGAAGGGAAATATTATTTTAGGGGAGAATAAAATCAAAAAATGAAAATAAGCTATATCGCCTTTTGGGTTTTATCCGTAAAAGCTTTACCAGAGTCTATTTTATTTATTTTTCCATACGCTGCACAACGCTCGTGGCTTCTGCACGATGTCATTGAAACACTTATGAAAACAACAGACATTGCAATTACTAAAAACTTTTTCATCTTTATCGGGATAAAATTCTTTCTCATTTAATTAAGGTGCAAAATTAAGATAATTCTTAACATAGGCAAAATTACAAATTATTTTTTTATAAACAACAATCAAAACAAGAATAATTGATAGTACTTTAGTCGGATTAAATGTTAATTATTATTTATGAATGCATCGAATATAAGTATAGACCCAAGTTGGAAGGCTGTTCTAAAGGAAGAGTTTTCGACTCCATACTTTGCAAAGTTGAAAGAATTTTTGGTAGAAGAAAAGAAACAATTTACAGTTTATCCCGCAGGTAATAGGATATTTGCAGCATTCGACCAAACCCCTTTCGATAAATTAAAGGCTGTAATAATTGGGCAAGATCCATATCATGGACCAGGACAAGCCAATGGTTTAAGTTTTTCGGTGAACGATGAAGTTAAAAAGCCACCATCATTGGTTAATATTTTTAAAGAAATTCAGACAGACCTTGGCATTCCCATTCCAGTGAGCGGAAATCTTGGACCTTGGGCAAACCAAGGCATCTTATTGTTAAATGCGACCTTAACAGTAAGAGCAAACCATCCAGGTTCACATCAAAAAAAAGGCTGGGAACAGTTTACAGATGCAGTAATCAGAAAAATATCGGATGAAAAAAAAGGCATTGTGTTTTTGCTATGGGGTAAATATGCCGAAACGAAAGAAGTATTGATTAATACGGAAAAGCACTTTGTTTTGAAGGCAGCACATCCGTCTCCATTAGCGGGAGGAAAGTTTTTTGGGTGTAAACATTTTTCGAAGACCAATAAACTTCTCGAACATAATTTGATTCAGCCAATCGATTGGCGAATCGAAAAGTAAACAAATTATTTTTTTTGGGTTGTTTCTGGTTTTGGATTGATTATATCCGAAAGTCGTGTGGCAATAGTACTTGCTATGGGAACAAAACAGGTGTTACTTATTTTCTTTGGATTGTTTTCTTTCGAAGAAAAGGAAGTAGGAATCAATCCCGAAGATATAGTTTTACCAGCTTTATCAATAATAGTATAGTGCACAGTTGCTTCTCGTAAATAACTATCGGTGCTAAGGTTGTATGATTCAGGAACGGATTTTAGGTCAAGTTCATTGATAAAAACAAAATATTCTGTTTTGTATTTGTTGTTGAAATAGGTCAGCATTTCTTTATCATCAATACGTGCGGTCATAAATTTTTTATCATTGTTTACTTCCACTTGAAGTTGACCATTTATTATTCCTGACTGTTTTTGATTGGGAGAAGCAGGTTTTGATGATTTTTCGACTAACTCAAACCCTAAGCTAGTCGACTTATACATATACATGAGGTCTTTCCAGGTTTTTGACGAATCGGTATAAAAAGAAACTACTGATGAAATGTTTTGTAACTTTGATTTTAATTGATTGTCGAGTTGATGACGAAAGTTTTCGCGTATTTGTTCGAAATTCCACTTTGTTTGCTGATTGATTTTCATGTCAATCTCGCTCATGTAAAGTTTAGGTTCGAATGGAATAAGCAGAACTTTGCCGCTTAGTTCACCAGTTTTGGTATTTCTAGTTCCTTCTTGAGCCTCCGAAAAATGAGGAAGAATGAACAATACAAGAACTAGAAATCGGTTGAGTTGGCGCATTCACTTTTATTTGCTGAACAATCTTACTATATCGTTTCCGTTTGTAAACAAAATTAATGCCAATAGAATAATCATACCAGCATACTGAGCGTATTCCATCACTTTTTCATGCGGTTTTCTTCGAGTAATAATTTCATAGATAAGAAATACCACATGTCCTCCATCCAATGCAGGAATAGGAAGCAAGTTCACTACGGCAAGCATGATGCTTAAAAAAGCAGTGAATGCCCAGAAGCTTTGCCAGTCCCAAGATGTATTGTATGCTTTGCCTATGGAAAGAAAACCTCCTGCCTCTTTAGCCGCACCCTTCACCGTGAACATTACTTTTATTTGTTTCAAATAACTAAGTGTTGTTTCTTGAGTTTTGGATATACCTGCAGGTATAGATTCAAGAAATGAATAGTGAATCACTTGAGTTTGAAAATACTTCCTGACATCAGTGTTGATACCAACTCCAATTGTACCTGCTTCAGATACAGTTAACTTTTTCATCAATGTATCTTTCCCGCGCAATACACCAATATCAACCATTAGGTTTCTATTATTTTGCAAGACTTTAGTAACATCTTGCCTATATGGTGTAGGTGTGTTGGCAACTGAAATAACTCGATCACCCACTTGTATTCCTGCTTCGGCAGCAGGATTCGAAGGGCTAACAGAAATAACATCTAATGGATAACGAGCTTGAACCAAATGAAATTTTCCACGAATCATTTCACTTAAATCATCATCCGTGACTGAGATTTCTACTTTCTGTCCATCGCGTTCTACTTGTATGCTTTTAGCTTTGTTAATTAACACATCTCCAAAAACTCTATCAATACTTTCGATAGGTTTATTGTCAACGGAAAGTACTTTATCTCCATCTTTTAGGCCCATTTGATAGGCAAGCGAATCGCAGGCTACACCGTAAGTTGCGTTTTTAGCTGGTAAATATTCTTCTCCCCAAACAAACATTACCATCGAGAAAATAGCCATTGCAAGCAATACGTTTACCGTAACACCACCTAGCATAATGATTAAACGTTGCCATGCTGGTTTCGAACGAAACTCCCAATCTTGTGGAGGTAATTTCATTTGCTCTTTGTCAAGCGATTCGTCAATCATTCCTGATATTTTTACATATCCTCCAAGTGGCAGCCAACCTATACCATATTCGGTATCTCCTTTTTTGAATTTGAATAATGAAAACCAAGGATCGAAGAAGAGGTAGAATTTTTCCACTCTTGTTTTGAATAGTTTCGAAGGAATAAAATGTCCTAGTTCGTGCATTACTACTAGGATAGAAAGGCTTAATATTAATTGTGCAGCTTGTGTTAGTACTCCCATTAGTATAGTTGGTTCACTTAATTTATTAGTTCAATTGTCAATCGTTTTGTTCTTGTTTGCTCTTTCCTAGTGCTTCATTCCGTTTGCTACTAGCGCTGTGGCAATTCTTCTTGATTCATTATCGGTGGCTACATAATCATCGTAGCTTGGTTTGGCGATAAAAGCAATGGTTTGTAAACAATTTTCAACCACATCACTCATCTCTAAAAATCCGATTTTATCTTTCAGGAAAGCCGCAACAGCTATTTCGTTGGCTGCATTGAGCACGCAGGGAGAGTTACCACCTTTATTCATAGCTTCAAAAGCAAGTGCAAGATTACGAAATGTTTTTGTATCGGCTTGTTCAAATGTGAGTTGAGGATAGTTAAAAAAACTAAAACGCGGAAAGTCTGATTTCATGCGGTTTGGATAACCGATGGCATATTGTATGGGAAGCTTCATATCGGGCAAGCCCATTTGTGCTTTCATACTTCCATCGGCAAATTGAACAATGGAGTGAACGATGCTTTGTGGATGAACAATGACATTAATCTGTTCTGCTTTTAATCCAAATAACCATTTCGCTTCTATTACTTCTAGTCCTTTGTTCATAAGACTTGCCGAATCGATAGTGATCTTTGCTCCCATGTCCCAATTAGGATGTTTGAGGGCTTGTTCTTTTTTTACAGTAGCCAAAAAAGTTTTGTCTTTTCCTCTGAAGGGTCCGCCTGATGCGGTGAGGTAAATCTTTTCAATAGGGTTGTGAAACTCACCAGCAAGGCATTGAAAAATGGCTGAATGTTCCGAGTCGACAGGATAGAGGTTCACTGCTTTTTCTTTAGCAAGTGCAGTTACAAGTTCACCTGCTACCACTAAGGTTTCTTTGTTGGCAAGTGCTATTTGTTTTCCAGCTTTGATGGCAGCCAAAGTCGATTCGAGGCCAGCATAACCAACAATGGCAGTTAATACCAAATCGATGCTATCCATTGTCACTACTTCGGCTATTGCTTTTTTGCCTGCAAACACCTTTATATCGTGAGGAAGCAAGGCTTCTTTCACATACTTGTATTTTTCTTCATCCGCTATCACCACCGTGTTGGGGTTAAATTCGATGGCTTGTTGTATCAACAAATCGGCATTGCTATGGCCTGTGAGTACTTCCACAGCAAAGCTATCAGCATTGGCACGTATTACATCCAACGCCTGTGTACCAATAGAACCAGTGCTACCAAGTATGGCTATGTTTTTTTTCTCTCTCAATGTTCTGTTATAAATTTCCTAACTAACTATTAAAACACCATATATTCCTGGGGATTGATGGCATTGCCATTGTACCAAAGTTCGAAATGTAAATGAGGGCCAGTGGTTTGTTCGCCCGAATTGCCAATGATGGCAATTGGTTCGCCCGCTTTCACATAATCGCCAAGTTTTTTTAATAATACCGAATTGTGTTTGTACACCGATATTAAATTGTTCGAATGTTGCACAGTGATGGTATATCCTGTTTCTGACGAAAACGTAGCTAATACTACTGTTCCGTCTAATGTTGATTTAATAGGTTCGTTTTCGGCAGCTACAATGTCGACACCAAAATGCTGTTCTTTGTAGCTGTAAGAGGCAGTAATTCTTCCTTTCACAGGGGTGAAGAAAAAGAAATTGCTTATGCCTGTTTTATTGGTTTCGGTGGCGTAGGCCAAACTATATTGGTCTTGCGACTCGATGTTTTTGCGCAAGGCGACTTCTTTGGATGATGGCGACATCTTAGCATTCACCGGTTTGGTTCCTTTCTCAGGGCGAGTTTGTGCGCTATCGTTTTTGGGCTCGCCTTTGAGCACCGCACTTATGTTTTGCATGTAAAGATTTTGTTCGGAAATGGTTTGTTCGAGCGAGTCGGATTTTAAAGCTAGTTTTATCATCTCTCTTCGCACTCCCACATCGGCATAACCAGGTATATACTCGCGAAGCGAAGTGAATGCAAGCATGGAAATAACCAAGATGGTGAACACAATGGTGACGGAGCCTATAAGAATAACTACGCCAAGTGGTGTGAGGCGCAACGTAAATTGTTCTTCGAACGTGTCGTCATTCATTATCGTTAAGCGATAACGGTTGCGGAGGCGTTCGATGAGTTTGCGTTTGTTTTTTTCTTCCGTCATAAGGGCGACAAAGATAGTTATTTGTTTTTTAGTTGTTAGCGAAGCAATGGTTAGTGAAATGTAGATTGTTTTTCACCGCGAAGACAGAAAGGAACAAAGGTTCAATTTGTGCAGTAGGCAATTTTTGCAATCGAAAATGAGATTATCGAAATCTACAATGGTAATTTGTTGCTAAAAACGAACTATCCTCAAAATTCACCCTAATTTTCATTATTCAAATATACTATATATATAGGTATCATTTTAGGTGAGGGTGAAAAAATATCCCTTTCGTCAATATGTGGTTTAGGTTTTCTGCCAAAATGGCGGTTTTTGGCAAATGACTAATTAGTCAACTGCCAAAAGTATCGTTTTTCTCGTGGTGCCTAATTAGGCAAGTGCCCAAAGTAACGTTTTTCTCGTGTTGCCTAATTAGGCAAGTGCCCAAAGTAACGTTTTTCCCCTGTTGTCTAATTAGACAAGTGCCCAAAGTAACGTTTTTCCCCTGTTGCCTAATTAGACAACTGCCAAAAGTATCGTTTTTCTCGTGTTGCCTAATTAGACAACTGTCAAAAGTATCGTTTTTCTCGTGTTGCCTAATTAGACAAGTGCCCAAAGTAACGTTTTTCCGCATCTGCCTAATTAGGCATTTTTACTAATTCGGGCTTTTTTTTGATTTTAGATTTCTAGTCCCGAAGCTTCGGGAGCGGTAACTTTATACTCTCTAACCATAAACTTCGAACTAAGTACCAACCATTTCTATTTATTTTTAATACTTTTACCCTGTCAACAATATTGAGTAAATGCAAAATAGATCGAAATACTTTTTAATAGCTATTCTTGTTTTGTTTTTGGGCTTCATGGCTTGGTTTCTCAAAACCATTGTGGTTTACCTAGTGGTGTCCATCCTGCTTTCGTTATTAGGGCAACCCTTGGTTAAAATCTATAGCCGCATACGCATCAAGCAACATCGGCTATCCATCACCATCTCATCCGTATTAGCCTTATTCACGTTGATGGCAGTGGTGGTAGGTTTGTTCTCGCTATTCATTCCCTTAGTTATCGAAGAAGCACGCATCGTAAGTAGCATCAATTCGCAAGACGTAGTATTGGCATTCGACCAGCCATTGCACCAGCTCGAAAGCATGCTTGAGCGCTTTCAGTTATCGGCAGCTGGCAACGAACCCATCGAAAAAGTAATGGCTTCGAAACTCACCTCTATACTTGGCTTTCAAGAAATTTCGTTTTATGCCACTCGCATCTTAGGTTTTATGGGAAGTATTGTAGCCGCATTTTTTTCCATCTCCTTCATGACCTTCTTTTTTATGAAAGACGACCGATTGATACATAACATGGTGTTGATGCTTACACCACCCAAACATGTGCAAGCCGTAAGCGACATCATGAAAGATTCGAAACTCATCCTTACTCGTTATTTCCTCGGCATCTTTCTCGATATGGTATTTGTGGCCACCCTCACGGCCATTGGCCTCTCCATATTTGGGGTTAAGAATGCTATGCTCATTGGTTTGTTTGCAGGTATCCTCAACGTTATACCCTATATAGGTCCTTTGCTAGGTTGTGGGTTTGCTTTGCTCATTGGCGTTTCTAGCAATCTTCAACTCGATTTTTATCAGCAGTTGATGCCACTAGCCGGAAAAATAGGATTAACTTTTATGTGCGTACAATTGGTAGATGCCTTGTTTTTTCAACCCTTGGTTATCTCCAATACTGTGAAAGCACATCCCCTCGAAATATTTTTGGTGATACTTACAGCAGGTACCATTGGTGGTATCACGGGCATGGTAGTGGCTATTCCGGTGTATACCATCATCCGAATTATTGCGAAGGAGTTTTTCAATAATTTCAAAATTGTTCAACACCTCACAGCCGATTTGGAAGAGATTACCGAAAAACAAAACAAAAAAGAAAAGAACAATTGAGCTCCTTAATGGTTCTCTTATTGTTCGACACGATTAAACACTCGAAACATTTATTTTGAAACTAGAATTAAACATCACACCATTATCCACATGGTTTCCCAATTATAAAAAGCCATTATTAATATCGGGCCCGTGCAGTGCCGAAAGCCAACAACAGATGCTTACCACGGCACGCGAGATAGCGGCCCTTTATCCGCATAGCGTTTTCAGAGCAGGTATCTGGAAACCCCGCACACGCCCCAATACATTCGAAGGAATAGGCAATATAGGTTTGCAATGGATGCAAGAAGTGAAACAAGAAACAGGATTGCTCACCGCCACCGAAGTGGCCAATGCCACACATGTGGAGGAATGTTTAAAAGCAGGAATCGACATATTATGGATAGGCGCACGCACCACAGTTAATCCGTTTTCGGTACAAGAAATAGCCGATGCCTTAAAAGGAGTCGACATACCCGTATTTGTAAAAAATCCAATTTATCCTGATGTTCAGCTTTGGGTGGGTGCCTTGGAACGAGTAAACAATGCAGGCATTACGAAGATTGCAGCCATCCATCGTGGTTTTCATTCTTACGATAATGGCCCTTTTCGCAATTCGCCCAAATGGGAACTAGCCATCGATATCAAAGCGGCTTGTCCCGAACTACCTATCATTTGCGACCCTTCGCACATAGGAGGTTCGCCTGAACTTATTCCTTACATAGCTCAAAAAGCCATGGACATGGATATGGATGGTTTAATGATTGAAACACATTGCAACCCAACAGCAGCACTTAGCGATGCAAAACAACAGGTTACTCCTCATCAATTAAAAGAAATAATGGATGCATTGCACGTTCGCAATTCATCCATCGATAATTTAGAATTGAGAAATAAGTTAGAGGAACTTAGGTGCATCATCAATCAACTCGACAAAGACCTTATGGAAGTGTTGGCAAAACGAATGTCTATTTCAACGCAAATAGGAGAATACAAAAGCGCCAATAATTTAACCATTCTTCAAGTGTCGCATTGGAAACAGCTTGTGGAAAACAGCATAAAAACAGGCGACCTGCTTGGTTTGCCCGAAGAGTTTATAAAAGGCTTGTTTCAGCTGATTCATGACGAGTCCATCCGTAGACAAACAGATGTAATGAATCAAGCTTCGAACAAATAGTTTTTTTATTGATTAAAGATTACACTCTTTACCCAAGCTTTACCCCATTCCTCTTTCTCTTCATTGCTCCATAGTTCGGGGTAGAATATTCGTTTTTGAAAACGCGGAGGTAAATACTTTTGCCAATTGGTACCACCAGTAGCTGCTATATCTTCAGGGTCTTTTTGCAGATACCTCACAGCCGATTTATAATGCGACAGCGGCCAGTTGATGTTTACATTCACATCCATCTGACGCAATGCAAGCTGTAAATTCACATCGCTTTGTTCCTTCTCTGGCAGCGATTTGTAAAGCGACCAAAGATTAGTCGTGTTAAATTTCTTTGCAAGCTGAATAAGTTGCGATTGGTATTTTTCTTCAAACTGAATCAAGGTCAATGTTTTTTTACCCGTTGCTAACTCCGTGGCACCAGCCTTCCAATAAATGTGTTCGTACATTTTCTCAATTTCGTTTTCGGTCAAGTCGTCAGCAAATGTATCGCGTACTTCTTTCGCCACAAGCCTTTTGAAATGTGCAGAACAGATCTCAATCATTCTATATTGACCCGATTGGAAACCCGAAGCAGGTAACAAACTCATTCGGAATTTTAAAAACTGTTGAGGATCCATACCATCCACCATAATGTCGAACGAAGCTATCAATGCATCAAAATAACGATTGATGCGGGAGATACGATTGGTAAGAAACTTAGCATCTAAATTTTGAGTTTCTGCCAACTGATGATATTCATGCAAACACAATTTAAAATAGAGTTCAGTTATCTGATGATACATGATAAAAATCTCTTCATCTGGTATGTTTGTTTTAGGATTCTGCAAACTCAACAAAGTGTCGAGATGGATATAATCCCAATAGGTTAAGTAATCAGCATAAAGCAATCCATCAAGGTAGGATGAAAGGTCTTGTCCCATTTGACTAAACTTTTCATCAAGTTTTTTAATTCGTTCAATAATCTCCGGTTTCAAATCCATTTTTATAGAATATTAAATAAGGTTTAGATAATCTAATTTTGTGGCGAAGTTAATTAAAACCAATCATACTATGTAATAGAAATTAAAATCCATACTAAAACAATAAGGTTTTATTTGGGAAGGAGCATGTTTAGTTAAGAGAGTTTTACTTCGAGAGGGGAATATCCTAAAATATACTAATTTCGCGCTTTATCAAAGCCATGCAGAATTATCAATTTCAATTAATGTAATAGTCACTGTTTTTATGTTAAAGTATTTTACGTTTGTTTTCTGGAAACGCAAATTCATTTCACTAAAGAAATTGATTGCATGGAAGCTTTTTCCGTATACCGAACGAATAAGAAAGAATCGAATCAAGCGTCAAATCAATTACTACAAAGCAAAAGGGTTTCTTCCTGTTGAGGTCGGTAGTGATGCAGGAATTGGAGCAAAGTTGTTGTGGTATTTACAAATACTATTGTATTGTAAGGAAAACAATTTGAAACCGTATATAAAATTTACCTACGATGATAATCGCGAAGAGGATTACTTTAATCAATTCATTGCTTCTAAGTACACTATTCCTAATGACATCAAGTACATCAGAATTGTCACACTTTGGGATTTAAATTTTGGTGAGCATTACGATAAAAATAAACTGAGTGTTGAAATGGCGAACTCCTTGGCACAAGAGTTCATTACCATAAAGAAGGAATTCATTGACGAAGCAAATAGTTTTGCATCCTCTCATTTTGGAAATGATAAAGTACTAGGGGTACATTATCGAAGTACGGATAAAATAACGGAAGCAGGGTTTGTAAGTCATCAAACTGCTTTGGCCAACATCGACCATTGTTTCAAGCATTTCAATCATTTCAACAAAATATTTATATCCACCGATGACAATAAATTCATTGAGTTTCTCAAGCATTCTCATTTGTCATCTTATATCTGTTATCGCCAAGATACCTATCGTTCGGATGACGAGAAGGCAGTACACACAAGATTAGATGTAGATCGATTTAATATGAATAAAGATGCAATCGTGAATATGTTGATTCTAACAAAGTGTTCGTTCATAATCAAAACAGCATCCAACTTAAGCGCCATTTCATTGTTCTTAAATCCTTCTATACCATACATGCTACTCAACATTATGTATAAACTCTATTTTCCCGATAATGAGTTTTCGGTGAAAGCGGCTTTGAAGCCCGTTGAAGGAGTAGTGGCTAAATAACCAACTATTTATTGTATCGTACGATGATTATTTTAGATTAGCCTTATCAAGTAAATCAAGAATTTTTACATCAACTTTCTGAGAAAATTTTCTTGCAAATAGACAAGGCTCTTGCGACATCAATTCGTCAAAATCTGATTCTACAAAAAGAACGGGAGGTGTTATTACTCCTGGCCTTGTCCAGTTGGCATAGGTTACTGCGGGTTTTATATCCCGAGTTTTCGAATCCTTAAGCGGCAGGCTCATTAATATGGTTTGAAAAAACATTTCGGATGCAAGTAAACTATCCTCGAAATATTTTAAATAGTCGGGGTGTTCGTCCAGAAAGCTTAGCATTTCATTCACCGTATCCACTGGCATCGACCACCAATCGGAGCCTCCATAAGGTTTAACATACGAAGGTATTTTTCGCCTGCGAATTATTTTAGAGAGGTATGAAAAATTTCCTCTCAGGCTTAACCGAATAAAATTTAGAAACAGCTCGAAACTATAAAACGACTTTTCATAAATCGATGGATACAAGAAGAAATGTCCTCGTTTGTGCGATAAATTGACTTTGTATTTTAATAGACGATTCATCCCGAACTCTCTCCAACCATCATAAGGTAGTGCATTCACTTCCATAAAATGGCTTCCACTGTTTTTGTGATAAAAGTCTTTGATGTGTTTTTTTGATTTGATAGGATAATCCTGCCCACTCAGTATGGTAATGTAGCCGTTGTTAGAGTGCTTTACAACCTCACGGATACTATTCAAAATTGCCCTTAAAAAAGTAAAATCTCCCCAACTCGAATTCTCTCTGAATTCATCTTTCATAAAGTTGATGTTTGGAAGATCCTTCACTTCATCTCTGAAAGAATTAATGTCTGCTCCTTTATCAACATGTATATAAAAGTGAACATCGGTATCGTTCAATGCTCTAATCAATCTGTTGAAGTGTTTTGGCTCAGTATGAACCATGATGATATAATTTAAGTCCATTTCTTAGAACATCAATTAGCTGAAAACTTCACTTGAATGATTGGTATAAATTTACGAGAGGAACACATTTAGTTAAACAATTTGAGATTTGGTTTTGTTAGTTACAATTTGACGTAAATGTTGTTTCAATAATTTAATTTAAAATAAATGATGAATACCTTGAGTGGTCGCAAAACTAAGCTTTTTTTCGAGAGGATAATAATCGGTAGAAAATCAAAATTAATTAGCATGATAAAAATCAGTATTTTTGCTTCTCTAAACCAAAGAAATATCAATAATGGATAAATTTTCCTTTTTAGGCAATGCCGATCCCGTTGCCATTGATGAGTTATTTCAATCGTTCTTAAAGGACAAAAATTCTGTTGAAGCTGAGTGGCAACAGTTTTTTTCGGGATTCGAATTTGCAATAAAAAATTATGAATCATCAGGCGAAATTCCTGAGAATGTGAAGAAGGAATTCGATGTAATCAACTTGATAAATGGTTACCGAACACGTGGGCATCTTTTCACCATTACCAATCCAGTACGCGAACGAAGACATTATACACCAACGCTTGATATTGAAAATTTCGGACTTGCATCCACAGATTTAGAAACGGTGTTTCATGCAGGTACTCAAATAGGAATAGGACCTGCAAAATTAAAGGATATCATTGCACACCTGCATCAAACGTATTGTCAATCGATAGGTGCAGAGTATATGTACATGCGAATACCAGAAATGGTAAATTGGTTGCAAACGAAAATGGAAAGCACTAAGAACACTCCTGCTTTTTCCAATTTCGAGAAGTTATCCATCTTAGATAAATTAAATCAAGCTGTAATATTTGAGAACTTTTTACATACCAAATTTGTTGGGCAAAAAAGATTTTCGCTTGAAGGCGCAGAAGCAGCCATTCCTGCATTGGATACCGTTTGTGAAAAAGGTGCTGATTTAGGAATAAAGGATTATGTAATAGGGATGGCACATCGAGGAAGATTGAACATCCTTACCAATATTCTTCACAAAAAATATGAAGATGTGTTCTCTGAATTTGAAGGGTACTTGACCGAAGATGTAGATTTTGATGGGGATGTTAAATATCATCAAGGTTATTCGAGTGACCGGATTAGTACCAATGGCAACTCTTTTCACTTAAGCTTAACTCCAAATCCTTCGCATTTAGAAACGGTGGATGCTGTGGTGGAAGGTATATCGCGAGCAAAAATAGATTCGATTCATCATGGCGACATTAATAAAGTTTGCCCAATATTAATTCATGGTGATGCTGCATTGGCAGGCCAAGGATTAGTGTATGAGGTATTGCAAATGTCGCAATTGGATGGATACAAAACGGGAGGAACCATACATCTTGTGATTAATAATCAAATTGGTTTTACTACCAATTACCATGATGCAAGGTCTTCGACCTATTGCACTGATGTAGCCAAGGTAACGCTATCGCCTGTATTTCATGTAAACGGTGATGATGTGGAAGCATTGGCGCTTGTGTCGCAAATGGCAATGGAGTTTCGTCAGAAGTTCAATAGAGATGTGTTTATTGATGTATTGTGTTATCGTAAATATGGACATAACGAAGGCGATGAACCAAGATTCACGCAACCGCTGCTGTACAAGGCCATAGCGGCTCATCCTAATCCAAAAGTGATTTATACAAAAGAGTTAATTGCTCAAGGAATAATAGATGATGATTATTCGAAAGAAATAGAAAAGAACTTTAGAGAATTGCTCCAAGACAAATTGGATTTAGCAAAGAAAAGAGAGAAAACGAAAATCACTTCTTTTCTGAAAGGCCAATGGAGTGGGCTTATAACAGCCGAAACAAATGCATTCGATAAGTCGCCTGATACAAGCGTGACGAGTGAAACATTTCTCTCGATTGCGAAGCAAATAGTACAATTGCCAACGGAAAAACCTTTTTTCAATAAGGTGAAAAAACTGTTCGAAGATAGAGCGGCAATGATATCGACTGATAAATACGACTGGGCAATGGGCGAATTGATGGCATACGCAACATTAATAAATGAAGGTACCAATGTTCGATTCAGCGGACAGGATGTGGAGCGCGGAACTTTTTCGCACCGACATGCAGTGGTGAAGGTGGAAGATTCGGAAGAAAAATACATCCCGTTGAACAATCTCGGTACTGATGCAAAATTGTACATCTACAATTCATCACTCTCTGAGTATGGTGTGCTAGGCTTCGAATTCGGCTATTCATTGGCAGTTCCGGGAGCACTAACCATTTGGGAAGCTCAATTTGGTGACTTTTTTAATGGGGCTCAAATTGTAATTGACCAATTTATTACTTCATCAGAATATAAATGGAAACGGATGAGTGGCTTGGTAATGCTGTTGCCACACGGTTACGAAGGCATGGGGCCTGAACATTCGAGTGCGCGCATCGAACGATTTCTGCAACAATGTGCTGAAAACAATATGCAAATAGTGAACTGCACCACACCTGCCAATCAGTTTCATGTGTTGAGAAGGCAGATAAAAAGAGACTTTAGAAAACCTTTGATTTGTTTCACTCCTAAAAAATTATTGCGTTATCCTTCTTGTGTTTCTTCGTTGAAAGACTTTACCGAAAACTCGTTTCGCGAAGTGATAGACGATGTAACAGCTGTTGCCGAAAACGTGACTACTATTGCTTTTTGTTCAGGAAAAATATACTACGACTTGATTGAACAAAAACAAAAGGAGCTGAACGATATTGCCATTGTGCGCATCGAACAACTGTATCCGTTGCCTATCGTTCAGTTGAACGAACTGCTTGCAAAATATAGCAAAGCAAAAGAATTTCTTTGGGTACAAGAGGAGCCCGAGAACATGGGTGCATGGACGTATATGCAAAGCAAATTCAGAGAAGTGAATTTGAAATACGTTGGCCGAAATGAAAGCGCGAGCCCTGCTACAGGCTATGGTAAGCTTCATAATCAACAGCAAGAAACAATAGTGAATTCGGTGTTTCAAAAAACAACGGTGAATAAATAATTAGATACATCACAAAAAAAGAATTGAAATAAAAAACCAAAAACAAGATGGCCATTATAGAAATAAAAGTACCAAGTCCAGGCGAATCGATTACTGAAGTGGTGATAGCGCGATGGGTGAAAAAGGATGGAGAATATGCCGAGAAGGATGAAGTGATAGCGGAGATTGATTCGGATAAAGCAACGTTGACATTGAATGCTGAAGAAGCAGGTGCGATAAAAACCCTTGTGGCCGAAGGCGACACGGTGAAAGTGGGTGATGTGGTTTGTTCGATAGACACTGCTGCCAAGCCAGATGCTGCGAAGGTGGAAGCGAAAAAAGAAACCAAAAAGGCGGTGGCCGAACCTGCTAAAGAAGCGGTGGCTACTACAAAACCAACCACTACTACTTATGCATCAGGGACGGCATCGCCTGCGGCAAAAAAGATGATGGACGAAAACAAAATTGCGAGCAACCAAGTGGTGGCTACGGGGAAAGATGGAAGGATAACGAAAGGGGATGTAATGAGTTTAATTTCGAAAGGATTTACTACCGAATCGTTGCCAAATTGGGGAGGAAGCAGAGAGGTGGAACGTGCTAAGATTTCTTCGTTGAGAAAAAAATTGTCGCAACGATTGGTAGCTGTTAAAAACGAAACGGCCATGCTAACTACCTTCAATGAGGTGGATATGAGCGCCATTTACGCCATTCGTTCGAAATACAAAGATAAATTTAAGGAGCAATACGGCACTAATCTTGGGTTCATGAGTTTTTTCACGAAAGCAGTAACCGAGGCGCTATCTCATTTCCCGGCTGTGAATGCGATGATAGACGGTGACGAACTACTTTACCATAAATATGCTGATATAGGAATAGCGGTGAGTGCTCCGAAAGGGCTGGTGGTGCCGGTGCTACGAAATGCGGAGAAGATGAGCCTTTCGGAGATTGAACTGTCGATAAAGGCGCTTGCTGTGAAAGCGCGTGAAAATAAAATTACATTGGATGATATGACAGGCGGCACGTTTACGATTACCAATGGTGGTGTGTTTGGGTCGATGATGAGTACTCCTATTCTTAATCCTCCTCAGAGCGCCATATTGGGAATGCACAATGTGGTGGACCGACCGATAGCTGTGAATGGCCAAGTGGTGATTCGGCCGATGATGTATGTTGCTTTGTCGTACGACCATAGGGTGATTGATGGACGCGAATCGGTAGGGTTTTTGGTGAAGGTAAAAGAAATGCTCGAGAACCCGGCACGAATGCTGTTTGGTGGAAAAGACCCTTATGAAGTGGTGTTGGGGATTTAATGAAATGGATTTTTGTGTAGAAAAACCAGAACTACTGCTCAGTTTTACTTTCGTATAAAAATATAACATTTATAAGTGGTAATGTAACAATAAAGCAAAATGTATTGAAATTCTAATCAATGCACTTCTTTATTTGCTCTATTGTTTTAGAAATGACATTTAAAAACGAATTTAATTCAATGTTGTTGATTTCAAGTAAATTTACTTTTGATTTTTGTACAATTGAATTAAAGTAGTCAACATGCGTTGGAGTTAAAAACATTTTGATGCTTGGTGTCAGTTCATGCAACGTAGAGCGAAAAGTTTTATGATTGTTATCAATGTGACTATTGATAAGAATCTCCCACTTTGATTCTATAATCTGAACAAAAGATGAACAAACTCTTTTTTCAATCGAATGATCACCTCCAACCTGCTTTAATAGAGACATTCTATTGTAATATTTGGGCAAATGAGAGAGAGAAAGGTGAAGAGATATCTTTTCAAGCAACGAATCAATTTCAAAAGGTTTTGTTACATAATCATTCATACCCGCTGATGTTGCTTTTCGAACATGGGTAGTAAATGCATTTGCTGAAAATCCAATAATTGGGATGTTGATCGATATCTCTTTTCTAATTACTTTTGTTGCTTTTATACCATCCATTTCAGGCATTTGTAAATCCATTAGAATTAAATCCACTTTATGTGAATTACTCTTCAAATATTCAATCGCTTTTTTCGCACGGTCGAAACAAATTACCTCACCAACTTCTTTTTTGAGAATTTCTTTTGTTAGAATTTGGTTGACTAGATTGTCGTCTACTAATAATATTGTCGAGGACTTTAGTTTTGCTTTGTCTATTGGCTTATTAATTAATGAAACTGTCTCGTTAACTTGAGACACAGAAAGAGGAATAATAAAATGGAATTTACTTCCAATATTCTTTTTGCTTTCAACAAATAACTTCCCACCAAGCAACTCAATTAGTTTTTTTGAAATACTCAGCCCTAAACCTGTTCCGCCATATTTACGAATTACCGAAGAATCTTCTTGAGAGAAAGGTTGAAATAAGTCTTTAAGATACTTTTTTGTAATACCGATTCCAGTGTCCTCAACTTCAAAAGAAATCATAATTTTCTTAGCCTTCAATTTTGAGATGCCGACATTGATAATCACACCACCATTTTCTGTGAATTTTATTCCATTACTAACAAGGTTATTGATAATCTGAGAAATCCTAAAAGAGTCTCCTGCTAAATTGGTTGGTATTTTAGAGTCAATATTCAGGGTAAGGGATATGTTTTTATTATTGGCGATTAGTCTGTGCTGGGAATATATGGAATTCATAATTCTAAATATATTGAATTCCCTTTTTTCTAATTCAATTTTATCATCCTCAATCTTAGCTAAATCAAGGATGTCATTTACAATTAAAGACAATGATTTAGAGGCGTCTTGAATTATTGATAAGTAATCAATTTCTTCCTTGGTTCTGTGTTGTTTCTCTAACAAAGCGGCCGAGCTGGTAATTGCATTTAAAGGTGTTCTTATTTCATGACTCATATTTGAAAGAAAAGCTTGTTTAGCTTCTACTGATTTCAATGCGAGTTCAGTTTGTTCTTTCAGTTCTTTTTCAGCCGCCTTTTGTTTACTAATGTCTAGGTGAATTCCAATCGATCCTATAATATTTTTTTCTGTATCAAACAATGGAGCTCCACTAATTAAATTTGGGACGAATGTTCCATCTCTTTTCTTCATAGAGATTTCATACAGGTTAGACTTTCCTTTCTTCCTTTTTTCAATCTCCTTTTCAACTATATTTTTGTCTTTCCTTGATATTAGTATCTCCGAAGCAACTTTGTTGAGAAGGTCATTTTCATCCTTGTAATCCAGAATTTCAAGCATTCGTTTGTTGGTTCCAACAATAACGTCATTTATATCTACTTCAAGAAATCCTAGCCCCATATTTTCTATTATGTTCTCGTACTTTTCTTTGGTTATTTTAAGCAATTCTTGTGCTTTAGCTCTGGCTGTAATATCCGCATATTTCCAAAGGTGACCTAAATATAAACTGTTGCTAAAAACAGGTATAAAATCTCGTTCTAAGATTTTTCCCGATGACATTTCTATTACTTCTCCAGAAACCATCTCCCTTTTTTGAATTATTTCAGAAATTCTAGAAATAAACTCCTCTGGGTTTTTGAAAAGGAAAGCAGATTGTTTCGCGCTATTCGAACAATCGGCTCCAACTAAAGATTCGGGATCAAGATCAATTGAAAATATTTCACAGAATTTCTTGTTGATTAAAACAATTTCGCGTGTTGAATTTTCAAGTAATACACCTTGAGTAAGATTGCTAATTAATGTCGATAAACGAGCATTTGATGTTTCTAGCTTTAATTGATGTCTCTTTTTTTCTGTTATATTGCTTACGGTAACGGTAACTGATATTTCTTCATTAATGTTGAAATAGTTTATTTTAGCAGTGTGCCATTCGTCAGTGTCTGGTGAAGGAATTTTGTACTCAATTTCTAATGCTTCCTTTGTACGAAATACTTCAGTTAATGACCTAATAATAGTTTGTCCTAATTCATTGGGAAACATATACGAAACATGTTTCCCAATGAAATCTTCTTTGGGAATAGACAAATTCTTTTCGGATTGAACCCATACATCTGAAAAAGTTAAATCTTCTTTGATTTCGAAAATTAAGTCATTAGTTGCCCTTATCAGCTTTTTCAATCTTGTTTGCGAAACTTCCAAATCTCTATTTTTTTGAATATAGAGATTGTACAAATCTTTTATTTCTTTTGTCGCTCTTTCTTGCAATTGAATCAGCTGAAGTAAATCGACTGTGTTGTCTGATAAGGAAAAGTCAGACAAGGAAATATTATTATTCGTTAAATCAGACATCTCATAAATCCAAGGGGAACCACAAAAGAATAGAGAAGCATTCATTCGAATAAACTGCCCTCTAAACACAAAATTAGAATTTTGTTTTTTCAATACTACAAGCTTGTTTTCTAAGTTTGATTGTTCAACACTATCAGTAAAACGAATTAAACTCAACGGAGAATATTCTTGCTTGAAGTTATTTCCAAGAATTGAGGGAAAGTGTTTTGTTAATGATGGACCTGCTGATGTGATTTTCCAGTCTTCGTTTATCGAAAAATAGAAAGGAAATAGCTTAGAAAAAAGCACTTTAATTTCATTTGACATGACTCCTCTACCAATTTATAAGAAACACGTCATGTATATTTCCATCTTGCTCGACAGACTCAACAATAACTTTAATTTCTTGATTAAACATTTTACCAACTCCATATAATAAACCAACAACAAATTGAGTGAGTCCTGTTCTTGTAGAAAAATAATGAATTCTTAATGAGTTTTCTTTGATGTCGGAAATTTCAAATTCAGGTGGGCGAAGTTCATTGTAGATTAACTTGATTCGAGTATGAAAATGAGGTAAATTAATTAGGAAATCTTTCAGGTTAGCTCCGCCAGCGATCATGTAATGGTTATAGTGTCGTTGCCCCGTTTCTAATATCCAATACTCGCCAAGTGCTATCAAGAAACTTTCTAAACTAATAGAAAGAACCATGGCTGCCGATGTTGCCAGAGAGAATGTTACAGTGTCGTCATAAACTTGGTTACTAAGAAATATCTCATCTTCTATTCGAGCATTGTTTCTTACTTTTTCCCATGTATTTATGCCATACTGAGTCTCGATTAATTCTTGGATTGCTTTGTTAACGATTCCGTACATTATGTGTGGGATTTTTTTTGAGAGCACAATAGTAAGAAAATTTGTACATTTGCAAACAAAAAATTTATGATAAAAGCTATTGTTATAGATGATGATGTAATTACTTGTGAATTATTATCAGGATACCTATCAAAGATAGAAGGGGTTTCATTGGAAAAGGTGTTCACAAATCCTATCGATGCAATTTCTTATGTAAAAGAAAATAATATTGATTTAGTATTTCTTGATATAGAAATGCCAAATATTAATGGAATTGAATTCGTTCAGCTGACAAAAAACGAATCTCTATCATTTATTCTTGTCTCCGCTCACGAAAAGTATGCAGTAAAAGGTTTTGAATTGGATGTATTAGATTATTTACAAAAACCAGTCTCTTTCTCTCGATTGGTAGCAGGTGTAGAAAGATTTAAAAAACGTCAGGTGGAACCTTCTAAATTTATTGAGGGAAAAAGCGAATTCATTTTTCTAAAGAATGAACAAAGTGTCGTAAAATATAAAAAGGATGACATTTATTTCATTAAAGCGTTAGGTGATTATGTAACGATCCATTTAGGCGGTGAGGAAAAAATAGTACTGCATATTACAATGAATGAAATTGAAAAAAACATTAATTGGAAAAGTTTGGTTAGAGTTCATCGGTCATATCTAGTTAACATTAACAAAATTAAAAGTATCGAAGATCATGTTATTAAATGTAACAATGAAATGATTCCAATAGGAAAAAAGTACAAAGAAGAGTTTTATAGTTTCATCAATCTTATATAATTGCTTTAACAAACGGATTCATTTTCTATTTGAGCTGATTTCTTCAGTTTGCCGTTATCTTTACCAACAATTGGCTTGTGTTTTTATAGTAACATCTCCAGAAAACTGACATTGTATAATATAATTTAGGGATTGAGTCTCCTAAATTTTAAATAATGATTAATCTTGATGATTTAAAGGGTAGAAATTAGACATTAAAACTCTAAATAGCCTTCCATTTTCTACCTGATTTTGTTTTTAGTCGAATAGTAGTTGTTTTTTTACCCAACATTTAGATAACTACAGCGACAGCATATTTTCTTTTAACGAATATTTGAACTCCGTTGTAATCATCCTTTTAGATTTGTTTAATATTTTCAAGTCAATTCAAAAATATTAAAACAAAAAATAAGGAGTGAGCATGAGGAAGAAAACAATATCTATTATTTCGAGTGACAAAGACCTAAAAGCAAAGTTGAAATTTAAATTTAAATCAAAATATTTCACCTCTTTTCCTGATTTTAATGATTCATTGCAAGAATATGTGAATAATCATAAAATCAATATTTATATTATTGATGAAAGAGATTTGAAGTCTTCTCTACTTGATTTATACGACTATTGTAAGGAATGCAGTCCAAAATCAAAATTAATTTTTGTTGTATCTCAATCATCTTTTGAGAAATTAGTTTCGAAGAATTCTTCATTAAGAGAAGTACTTATTACAAAAGATTGCTTCGAGAATAATTATACTAATTCAGAGTTCTTCGAGCGTCCAATTCATAATTTCGTTGACGCTAATTAATGAACGGTATAAAATAAAGCAATAATTTAGGAATGCGAAGAATACTTATTATTGAAAAAGAAAGAATTGCGGGGTATGATTTGAAGCGTAGTCTCGAGAGGAAAGGCTATGAAGTTGATCAGCCTAAAACACTGTTTGCTGCAAAAAGTTCCATGCTTAATGCGCCACCTGATGTAATTATTTCTGACAATACCATTCTCAATGGAAAGCTATTAGCTTTAATTACTACACACTTGAAAACCTCACAACCGTCAATAATATATTTGGGAACAAAACGTAATCTTGAGACTACAAACGAAAATAATTCGACCTTTATTAAATCATTTTCAAAACCATACCAAAGTGGAGAAATAGTAGATTTTTTAGAACGCCATTTCCGTTAAACCCTCATAGTTGATAGTTGAATTCATAAATTATCCACTAGTTGAAAATGGCTTAAAGACGTTCACCGCACCGAAAAAGAAGTTCGGCTTGTCATTTGATTTTATCAACGAAAAAATAGCCAACTGTAAATCCGAAAAGATAATTTTGGGTTATGATTACAACCCAATTTAGCTCAAATAACAAGATTGAAATACCTCAGTATTTTGGAAAACTTGCTACTATAGAGGCAAGTTTTGTGATTGTTTTTTCTGATAAGAAGTTTATTGCCGATACCGAAATTTCAACTATAATACGTGAGAAATCAGGAAAAATCCCCATGATTGTATGCTTCACTGCAGGCGAAATAGTCGGAGAAGAGTTAAGCAGTAACTCGTTTGTAATAAATTCTATTAAGTTTAAATATACCTGTTGATTTAAATGAGTTTTTACAAGCGATGAGACAAATAGGATTTTATTGGTTACTACTTAATGAATCACCAAATCGATTATTATCATGAATCTCAAATTGCTAATTGTTGAGGATAATGGTGCCGATGTTTTCTTAATATTAAGAAACCTCGAAAAAGCAGGGTTTCATGTTGATTCCACTCAAGTTGATTCTCATGAAATGATGAAAGAAGCACTAGAAAATGAAACATGGGATGTGGTCATTTCTGACTATAACATACCCGGTTTCGGGGGATTGGAAGCCTTGATGCTGCTCAAGGAAATGAAAAGGGAGATTCCTTTTATTTTGGTTTCTGGAACAATTGGAGAGGAGGCTGCTGTTTCGATTTTAAAGAATGGAGCCAATGACTATGTGATGAAGAATAGCCTAATCAGATTACCAGAAGCAATAAAAAGAGAAATACAAGAATTTGATAACAGAAAAATGAAGTTGAAGTTTCAAGAGCAATCGGAACGACTTTCAAGAATTATCGAATTTTCGAAGGAGATAGTTCTGACTTTCGATATGAATGAAAAAGTAAATTATCTGAACAAATTTGCAATAACAACATTACAGTTAAATGGGTTGGACATAGATCATCATGTGATATCAGATTTGTTTTCATCAAAAACGTATTCCAATTTTGAATCATTTATTTTCCCTACTCTCAATCAAATTGGTTTTTGGGAAGGAGAACTGAATTTTATAAAAAGGAATGGTGCTGAAATCCCCGTGATTGCTTCTATCGTGAAGCAAACTTCGGGCGATTCTACTGATTTCTCAATACTAGCTATTGATATTATTGAGAGAAAGGCTCATGAGATGGAAATAATTAACCTAAATAAAAACCTTGAATCATTGGTGAGAGAGAGGACAGGGGAGTTACTTAAATCATACGTAGAAATAGAGCAAAAAAACAAAGAAGTTAGGGATAGCATAAATTACGCTTTAAGAATTCAAAAGACGGTACTACCAAAGAAAAAAGACTTATTACATTTTTTCAAAGAATCATTTGTTTTCGAATTGCCAAGAGATATCGTAAGTGGCGACTTCTATTGGTTCGCTCAAAAAGGCGATTTAAAGTATGTTGCAGTGGTTGACTGCACTGGACATGGTGTCCCAGGAGCATTCATTTCGATTATTGCAAACAGACTTTTAGATAAGGCCGTTGATGAATTTTCTCTTATTAATTCATCAGAGATATTAGAGTTCCTTGATAAGGAGATTCTGAAAGTTTTCAGTAATTCAAATATAGATGAATACAATATTAGTGATGGAATGGACATCGCTCTTTGTGTAATCAACGAAACAAAGAGGACGATATCTTTCTCTGGAGCAAATAGACCTCTACTGCATTTGAGCAACGATGAATTGAAAGAAATTTCGGGAACTCATCGAGCAATCGGTTCTCCGTTTCTGAATGAGAACAAGGAATGCTTTGAACAAGAAGAAATAATATACAATGATGGCGATAGCATTTATCTGTATTCGGATGGATATCAATCTCAGTTTGGTGGCCCGAAAGGGAAAAAGGCCAATAAAAAGCTATTAAAGGAAGTGATTGTTAATAGCAAATCCGAATCTATCAATAGACAAGGAGAACATATTATCGAAGCCTTCTATAAATGGAAGTTAGACAACGAACAAGTGGATGATATCTGTATCGTTGGAGTAAAATTGTAATGTAAATAAGTGAAAGTGAAAATAAATAAGTAATAGTGTTAACCTAAAAAAAACAAAAAATGAAATCAAAAAAAATCAAATTAGTAGTGCTCTTCTGTTTGCTACAATTAATAAGCAGAGAAATTTATGCCCAAGTGCAATGGGTAGGTACCTTTAGTTCAAGTTGGAACGACCCTGGCAATTGGTCGGGTGCAGTTCCTGACGGTGCAACAGATGTTGAGATAACTTCGGGAGCACCGAATGTTCCTCTTATCGACTCGTTGGGCGCAACATGTAAAAACTTGGTGGTTGATAATGGCGCAACATTCAGTATGGGCCCACTAGGAGAACTTCAAGTGTTCGGAAACATTCAAAACGATGGAACATTCCTATCGGGGGGAGGTACAGTGAAATTTCTTGGGGATAGTTCTCAAAGTATTTCAGGGCAAGTTGATTTTGATAATATTTATCTTAACAATCTTGCTGGGCTTTATTTGAATAGTAATATCTTAATCAAAAGCTATTTTGAATTAGAAAACGGTAATATTCTTACAGGAGCAAACTTTGTTCAATTGGAAGAAAATGCTTTCATTCTTCCAATTGGAGGTTTTGTGGATGGAAATCTAAAGGGATTTATATCTGAAGGATATGGTGTTTCGGTTAATTTCCCGATTGGAAATGGTAGTATGTCTGACCCTATCGATTTATATTTTGATAATGTAAACACGAGTGGTTATGTAACTGCATCCACTAGCCTTGGTGACCATTTAGAATTAGCTACTTCAGGCTTCGATGCAACTGCAACCGTGAATAGAACGTGGTCGTTAATAAATAGTGGTGTTGTTTTTAATGAATACACTGCATTGTTTTCATTTGATGTTTCCGAGAAAGATCCTGATTTTCTAGATTCGTATGCTACCATCAAAATGTATACTTCAGGTGGGTGGATTGAAATACCAAATGTGGGTAATGCTGTCAATTCTCATGTAGCTTCTTCACTCACTAGTTTCGGTGATTTTCAAATTGGTTCTCTTATTCCTGCCCCTATTTTGTATTCTATTACTCCTAGTGTATTTGCTGTGAATCAAACAACAGATATCGAATTTAATGGTGAAGGATTTATTGATGGTCACACGAGTGTAAGTTTCGATTCGGACGTTACAGTGAATTCTTTTGTGGTGAACTCGGATGTGTTGTGTACTGCTAATATTACTATTTCGGGAACACCTACATTGGGAGTTCATCAGGTATCTCTTGCTAATTCGGCTCCAGGTGGAGGAACTAGTAACGAATTGGATTTTGATATTACCAACCTTCCTATTCCTGATTTCTCAGCTTCATCATTAACTATTCTTTGTAAAACAGATGGAAGCACAACATTTACTAATAATTCGATAAACGGGAATAGTTACGTCTGGAATTTTGGTAGTGGAGCAACGCCTGCTACTGCCAATGGTTTCGGGCCATATACAGTTACTTATTCTTCAACAGGAAATAAAACGATTAAGTTAAAAGCAACAAACAGCAATGGAAGCGATTCCCTTATTGTGAGTAGTTATATTCATGTTCAATTGAACCCTCCATTAGCTCCATCCACAATAAATGGACTTTCTGAATTATGTGCGGTGGCAGGAACTGAAGTTTCGTTCACTTGCTCAAACGTTGCGGGTGCAACAGGATATCAATGGACCCTACCAACAGGCCTTACGTATGTTTCGGGGCAAGGTACAAGCGCATTGACAGTGATACCTGAAGTTGAATTTTCAACTGGTGACTTAACTGTGAATTCTACCAATAGCTGTGGCACAAGTGTAGCTAGCGCAAGCTTGAATTTGACTTCCTCTCTACCTGTTTTGGTTGGAAGTGTTTCGGGGCTTACAGTGCTTTGTGGTGTTGTTTCTACCTCTTACTCCATAGCTCCGGTTGTAAATGCTAATTCTTATTTATGGACCGTTCCGAGTGGTGTTAATATTACTGCAGGTCAAGGAACGAGTGCTATTACGGTGAGCATTTCTTCTAGTTCAATATTAGGTAATATTACTGTTCAGGCCATAAGCAATTGTGCAAGTAGTGCCATTGTCAGTAAGAGTGTTGCGAGTCGACCTGTTGGCCCTATTTCTATTACAGGACCTGTATCGTTGTGCGGAGCTACCACGGCACATTATACAACAACTTCTTTGGGTGCTACCTCATATGTATGGTCTCTTCCTCCAGGACTTACCTTGAGTAGTGGTGGATCAACAAGTGCTATTAATGTAAATGTGGCTGTTAATTATATTGCTGGTAACATTTCTGTCAACTCAACGAATGCATGTGGCATTGCTACTGGTGTTTCGATGGCGGTGTACGGCAAGATACCTGCAATGCCTGTTGCTATAACTGGTGTAACAAACCCTTGTGCTGCTATTGCGGCTGGAACCAATATTACTTATTCAATAGTAGCTATTGCTGGTGCTGTTTCTTACAACTGGACAGTGCCTGCTGTAGGTGCTACTATTTTATCGGGGCAAGGTACTACTTCTATTTCTGTAGCTTATTCAGGAGCATATACCACCGGTTTTGTTACTGCTCAATCTATTGGTGTTTGTGGTAATAGTGCTGTAAAAGCCATACCTGTAACCAAGGTTATTCCAGTAGCACCTTCTGCTATTGCAGGCCCTACTAATGTATGTACCTATTCTAATTCAGGTTTGCCAGCAACGTATAGCATTGTGGCAGTTGCCAATGCCTCAGGTTACAATTGGGCTGTGCCTGCCAATGCAACCATTGTTTCGGGACAAGGAACTACTTCCATTACCGTAACTTTTGACCCTGCTTATACCACTGGTAGTATTACTGTTCAATCATTAGCTGTTTGTGGAAGTAGTGTACCCAAAGCATTAGGCGTAGCGAAAACAGTTCCTGCTGCTCCATTAGCGATAGCAGGTCCTACCAATGTATGTACTTATTCTAATTCGGGATTGCCAGCAACGTATAGCATTGGTGCAGTAACTAATGCTACAAGTTACAATTGGGCTGTGCCTGCTAATGCAACCATCGTTTCGGGACAAGGAACAACTTCCATTACCGTAACGTATACTCCTGCTTATATTTCGGGTAGTATCTCTGTTCAATCAGTTGCGGTGTGTGGAAATAGCGTAGCAAAAACTTTATCGGTAGTAAAAACAATTCCTGCTGCTCCATTAGCAATAACAGGACCTACCAATGTATGTACTTATTCTAATTCGGGATTGCCTGCAACGTATACCGTAGCAGCTGTTGTTAATGCTACAAGTTACAATTGGGCTGTGCCTGCTAATGCAACCATCGTTTCGGGA
>JBAXQU010000005.1:0-72210 GCA_037131555.1 Bacteroidota bacterium | reverse complement strand
ATTCGTCAGGCACGATTTTGTAAAGAAATCTCTGGTTGATTGGATATTTCGGGCCCGCTGGCGCAGGCGTGTTTCGCCTGTGCCAATAATTAGGTGGTGTCGTCACCACCACATCAAGTACTTAAAAAGCAAACCCAAAGAGAAGAATTTACTACCTGCACCTGATTGAAGTGGAAATCCTTTTTCTTTGACCTTTTCGGGCAAAGAAAAAGATTGAAACGAAAAGCAGGACGAAAGGAAACGAAGTGTGATGAACTGGCTGCCCTGATTTAGATTTGAGATATGAGATATGAGATTTAGTTGTTGGTTGTTAGTTGTTAGGTTGTTTGGGCAATCTGCAATTTTTAACTCTGCATTCTCAGCGATAAATAAGAAGCGGAAAATCCTTACCTCAATGTAAGAGGCTTTATTATTTAAAATAAATCAAACACTTTTAGTAACCCGCTTTGGCCGAACCAATGTTCTCGATAGGATGCCAAGTGGTTTTAATTTCTTGTAAATCGGAAATCAAATACGGATTAGGAGTAGTAATAGCGGTATGTACAAAAACACGTTTCACATTCGATGAAGCATTTTGTTGGATGGTTTTTATTTCATCCGGCTTGTTTTGATAGGTTACCACCGCATTCACATCCATGTGGGTGGAGAAATGAGCATGCAACTCTTGGCTACTGC
Organism: Bacteroidota bacterium; assembly: GCA_037131555.1. Taxonomy (GTDB): domain Bacteria; phylum Bacteroidota; class Bacteroidia; order 2-12-FULL-35-15; family 2-12-FULL-35-15; genus 2-12-FULL-35-15. The sequence goes on along the minus strand of JBAXQU010000005.1, from coordinate 71,535 downwards.
CCGTAAGCAAATTCACCACACCAGCAGGCAAATCGGAGGTATTGAGTACCTCGGCAAAAGTGATGGCACAAAGCGGCATCAGCTCCGAAGCAAGCACCACACAGGTATTTCCGCCTGCTATGGCAGGAGCTATGGAAGTAACCAAACCGAGCAACGAATTGTTTTCGGGAGCCAAGATGGCCACCACACCGGTGGGTTCGGGCACCGAAAAATTGAAATGCGATGAAGCTACCGGATTAACAGCACTAAACAATTGTTGATACTTGTCGCACCATCCAGCATAATACACCATCGTGTCGATAGCCGTTTCGAGTTCGGTGGTAGCTGCTTTTGAACTAGCACCTTGTAGCATCAACTCGTCAATGAATTGTTGTTTCCTTCCTTCCATCATCTCGGCAATGCGATACAAAATTTGCGAACGGTTAAACGCTGCACGTGTGCTCCACGAAGCAAAAGCAGAACGAGCAGCCACCACTGCATTCCGAAAATCTTTGCGTGATGACAAACAAATGTTGGCAATGAGTTCGCCTTTTTTATTCTTCAGAGGATAATACCTTCCTGATTCGGTGCGAGGGAATTGCCCTCCAATAAAGAGTTTGTAGGTTTTTTGAATTTCTATTCTTGACATATTACATACCGCTATTCGATTAACAATGAGATTAAAATTTTAAATAAGGCATTAAGCCATGCAGTCCGCCCTCGCGTCCGAAACCACTTTCTTTGTATCCTCCAAAAGGAGAAGTAGGGTCGAACTTGTTGTAAGTATTGGCCCAAACCACACCAGCACGTAACTTAGAGGTAAGGTTAAAAATCTTCGAACCCTTGTCAGTCCATACTCCAGCCGAAAGACCGTATGGTATGTTGTTGGCTTTTTCAATCACCTCTTCAATGGTACGGAACGTTTGAATAGTAAGCACAGGCCCAAATATTTCTTCTTGCACAATGCGATGCGATTGAGAAGCATTAAGAAATAAAGTTGGCCTACAGAAATAACCTTTCGTTGGAAGTGCGCATGACGATTGGTACATCTCGGCACCTTCGTTTTTACCAATGGTGATGTATTTATTTATTTTTGATAATTGTTCTTTCGAGTTTATAGCACCGATGTCGGTGTTTTTATCCAATGGGTCACCCACAATAAGGGTTTCCATTCTATCCTTTAATTTACGAATAACCACATCGGCCACTCCTTCCTGAATAAACAAACGCGAACCCGCACAACAAACATGACCTTGATTGAAGAAGATACCGTTGATAATACCTTCTACCGCTTGATCGATAGGAGCATCATCAAAAATAATGTTCGCAGCCTTTCCACCAAGTTCAAGCGTTAATTTTTTACTTGTACCTGCAAGGGATTTCTGAATGAGTTTACCTACATCAGTAGAACCAGTAAATGCAATTTTGTTAATGTCAGGATGATTAACAATGGCTGCACCTGTGCTGCCAGCGCCAGTAACAATGTTCACCACCCCGTTTGGCAATCCGCTATCGCGAATAAGTTCGGCAAGTTTAAGTGCAGTGAGCGAAGTAGATTCGGCAGGTTTGAGCACTACTGTATTTCCTGTAGCCAATGCAGGAGCAATTTTCCATGCCGCCATGAGTAACGGAAAATTCCAAGGGATAATTTGACCCGCAACACCCAATGGCTTTGGATTTCGATTAGGGAAAGAATACTCAAGTTTGTCGGCCCATCCAGCATAATAGAAAAAATGATTGGCCGCAAGCGGAATATCAATATCGCGGCTTTCGCGAATTGGTTTTCCTCCATCCAATGTTTCAATCACCGAGAATTCGCGAGCACGCTCTTGCATCAGCCTTGCAATACGATAGATGTATTTACCACGTTCGCTAGCCGAAATTTTGCTCCATTTCTCGAATGCTTTTCGTGCAGCACTCACCGCCTTGTTCACATCCGTTTGGTCGGCTTCGGCAATGTCGGCAAGCTTTTGTTCAGTTGCTGGATTGTATGTTGCAAAATATTTTTTGCTATGTGGTTTCACAAATTCACCATCGATGAACAAATCATATTGCTTTTTCAAAGAGATGTGTTTGGTATCTTCCAAAGCAGGAGCGTAAGCCCAGTCGGTTTTAAAATCCAGTGAAGGTTGTTTTGTCTTTTTTGTCATAAAAATAAATTAATCTTTCGAAAAATAATCAATGCTTTGATACACTCCTGAGGCTTCTTTGGCAATTTGCATCAACACATCGTTTGCCAAACTGCTTGCCCCAAACCGAAACCATTCGTTCGACAACCATGCGCCACCAAGTGTTTCACGAACCATTACTAAATAATGTATAGCTGCTTTAGAAGTTGAAATACCGCCTGCTGGCTTCATACCAACCATTCTACCTGTTTTATAATAATAATCGCGAATGGCTTCTAGCATCACCAAAGTAACAGGCATAGTAGCAGCAGGAGAAATTTTCCCTGTTGATGTTTTTATAAAATCAGCACCAGCGGCCATTGCTATTTCACTTGCTCTTCGCACATTGTCCAAGGTAGAAAGTTCGCCCGTTTCAAAAATCACTTTTAAGCGAGCCGTGCCACAAGCTTCTTTGATAGAAGAAATTTCATCATATACAAAATTGTAATTCCCGCTTAAAAATTCACCTCGAGAAATAACCATATCAATTTCGTCAGCACCATTATCAACTGCAAACTTTGTATCTGCTATTTTTACATCATGGGTTGATTGTCCACTGGGAAAAGCAGTAGCAACCGAAGCTACTTTTACGGAAGAGCCTTTCAATGCATCCTTCGCAATTTTAACCATCGAAGGATAAACACAAACGGCTGCAACAGTTGGTAAATTAGGAATTACATCGTGAAGATGAACTGCTTTGTAACACATTTGTTTTACTTTCCCTTCGGTATCTTTACCTTCAAGGGTGGTAAGGTCAATCATGTTTAAAATCATTTTCAGCGCTTGTCCTTTCGATGATTTTTTGATGCTTCGTGTGGTGAATCGAGCTACACGCTCCTCCACTCCTACTTGGTCGATAACAGGTGTGTTTTTAAAATCGGGTAAGGTATTGGTTCTACTCATACTTATATATAAAGTGTATGAGCAAAGATATTTAAATAATCATTTTGTAGGCAAAGAAAAATAGAAGGATTAAAAATAACAATGAATTTAAGAAAGCACGCTTGGCATTTTTAGCATCTCTAAGTGAGGAATATTGTCTTCGAGATACTCATCACCTACAGTCACAAAACCTAAGTCGGTATAAAACTCTTTGAGGTACATTTGTGCACTAATACGGATGGGCACATTACCATAAATATTTTTTACTGAATCCAGCGTTTTTAGCATGAGTTCTTTCCCAATGCTTTTTCTTCTTAGTTTTTTAGGTATCACTACTCGGCCAATAGAAACTTCTTTATACGAAAGGCCAGCAGGGAGAATACGGGCATAAGCAATCAATTTATCAGCAGTATCGAACCCCATTAGATGAAAAGACTGAGCATCTTTTCCATCGGCATCTTGATAAATACACTTTTGCTCAATAACAAATACCTCAGCGCGCAAACTCATAATATTGTAGAGTTTAATCGGACTTAGTTCCTTAAATTTTTTTAATTGCCAGTCAATTGTCATTTGACACAAATGTATCAAAAATGAATTAATGAACAATTATTTTTTTGCATTTTGTATGAATGACCATCGAATTCGATGGAAAAACAATTAATGTACTAAAGTTTCTCGCAGTAACTCAAAAACAATTTCAATGCTTTTTGCTTTTCTGCATCGTAGTTGAATTTGATATGATGGTTGAGGTATTCGGCAATGTCGGTATGGTATACACTCAACTCTTTAAGTTCATTTATCAATTTAGTTCTATTGTCCAGACCAAATTTAAGGGCTTGGTTAAATGAATTGATAAAAGTTTCTGGTAGCGGCTTGTTGGCAACCCAACACGCAAAAACAAAAGGCAATTGTGTAAACTTTTGCCATTCCTCAGAGAGGTCGTAGGCATATTTGTATTTGTTTTCTAATCCAAATGTTCTATCGCCAATAATAACGGCTGCAGTAGTATCCTTTATGTTGTTTTCGAAATTAGCTTCCGCATTTATCCACGTTGGAGAAATCTTCCAATAATTATTTGCAAGAATCTTTACCAATGTCACTGAGGTTCTACTTTGATAATCGAGCAGAACGGTGGATATTTCTTGAAGAGGCACTTCGCTATAAAGCTTAACAGAAGTCACCTTTCCTTCGGCACCAATGCAATAATCGCTTATAATATAGTGTTCTTTCAATTTAGGAATGACAGCAACTGGAATTAGACCCAAATCCACCTCGCCATATATAAGTTTACGAGCACAATCAGATGGAATATCCAAACTTAGTTCGACATTATTAATAAGTTCGGAATGTTTCAAACCATAAATAAAAGGCTTTGAGTTAAGATAGGATACCACCGAGATTTTCACTTTCTCCATTACTTGCATGCTCGTTACAAAATTATGAGGGGCAAAAATAGATATTCCTGATTAATGCGCACGTATATTAATTTGCTATTGACATTTTTTATTACCTTTATCATCAATTAAAAAAATATTATGAGCATAACAAAAGAACAAATTTTAGACGCATTAAGAAATGTAGACGATCCTGATTTGAAAAAAGACCTTGTAACATTAGGTATGATTGAGGATTTGAATGTAGAAGGAAAGAATGTGAGTTTCACGGTAATGTTAACTACTCCAGCATGCCCAATGAAAGAAATGATTCACAAAGCGTGTGTGAATGCAGTTCTTCATTTTGTAGACAAAGAAGCAATTGTGAATGTAAAGATGAGTGCCAACGTGACAGCAAATAAGAATTCTGCACCAATGTTGCCTAATGTAAAAAACATAATAGCAGTAGCATCAGGAAAAGGAGGTGTTGGAAAATCAACCGTTGCGTCTAATCTTGCAGTAGCATTGGCAAAGCAAGGAGCATCTGTAGGCCTAGTGGATGCTGATATTTATGGACCATCACAAACAATAATGTTTGACGTGGTGCACGAAAAGCCCATGGTTAAAGAAATGGATGGTATAACAAAAATAATCCCTGTAGAAAATTACGGTGTAAAATTATTGTCCATTGGTTTCTTTGCTGATACAGCACAAGCAATTGTTTGGAGAGGGCCAATGGCAGCAAAAGCTTTGATGCAATTATTTTCGGATGCCGATTGGGGAGAATTGGATTATATGATAATCGATTTACCTCCAGGAACAGGAGATATTCAACTTTCGTTGGTTACTGACATAAAAGTAAATGGTGTTGTCATTGTAAGCACACCTCAGAATGTTGCATTGGCTGATGCACAAAAAGGTGTATCGATGTTTATGATGCCTAAAATAGATGTACCCGTATTGGGAATAGTAGAGAACATGTCCTACTTTACTCCAGCCGAATTGCCAAACAACAAGTATTATATCTTTGGAAAAGATGGTGCTAAAAAACTTGCCGAAAAGCTAAACATTCCCTTATTGGGCGAAATTCCGCTTGTTCAAAGCATTTGTGAATCAGGTGATGCAGGGCGTCCTGCAGTTCTTCAGGAAAACACTCCTCAAGCAATAGCATTCATGGAAATGGCTAAAAACATTGCGCAACAAGTATCCATAGTGAATGCAAGAAGAGAGGTTGTACTTTCATAGTGCAATTTCTAAAACCAAACTTACTTTAGATATTAAATGGAAACAATTACAAGAAGAGTAGAAGAAGCACTTGATCAGATTCGTCCCTTTTTAAAGGCAGACGGAGGAGATGTTTTATTGCTTGAGATAACTTCTGATTTTATTGTGAAACTAGAATTGGTTGGCGCATGTAAATCGTGCTCCATGAATGTTATGACTTTGAAGACAGGCATAGAAGAAAGCATAAAACGGGCGGTGCCTGAAATAAAAGCAATACAAGCAGTAAATGTTACGATAACAGCATAATTATTGGATGTATGAAAAGACAATTTATTCTTCCTTTGTTTGTTTTCAGTTTAATGTTTCTCCAATATTCATGTACCCCAGAGTTAAAAGTACCTGAACCATCAGCTGGAAATGCAAACTTTTCGAAATCCATTGCAATAGGAGGTGATTTCTTAACAGGCTATCAAGATGGGGCCTTGTATGCAAAAGGTCAAAGATTAAGTATACCTGCATTGCTTGCTGAACAATTCAAATTAGTTGGGGGCTCCAATTTTAACCAAGCTTTGATGCCGGATGAAAGTGGCTTAGGACTTGGAGGAGTTCCTTGGGGGCAGCCATTTTTCTCATCCTTCCATTTAGGTTATAAAACGGATTGTCAACATGTGACTTCATTGAATCCTTTAAACACAGTTATTACAATAGGGAACGCCACTCCTTACTTAACAGGAATAGCAGGCAATAGTATTCAAAATCTCGCTATTCCTTTTGCAAGTACTGCTAATTATTTTAATCCTGGTTTCGGAATGAGTTTTTCTTCCGGGAATAGAAATCCTTACTATAATCGCATAGCCAGCAATCCAGGTGTTTCAACATTATATTCTGACGCGAAAGCTCAAAATGCAACATTCATTACAGCATGGCTTGGGATGGAGGACATCTATAATTATGCCAGTAGTGGCGGTGCAGGAGCTCCCATTCCTTCTGCTGCAACATTAAGTTCTCGACTTGATTCTATAATTGGAGGGTTGACTGCAAAGGGTGCAAAGGGAGTACTAGCAACTATTCCCGATTTCAGAGATTTCCCATACTATACATTGGTTGCTTGGAATGCAGCAAACATGAGTCAAGTACAAGCCGATTCATTGAATGATGTTTGGAATAACATTGCTGGTTATATGCAGATTCATTTTAATGCTGGTAACAATGGGTTTATTATTCGCGATGCAAGTGTTAGTAATGGAGGATTACGCCAATTACACAGTGGGGAATACATCACCTTGTCGGTGCCTTTAGACTCCATGAAATGTTTTAAATATGGTTTAATCCAAAACCTAATCAATGATTATTATGCCCTAGATAGTAGCGAGGTGTTTACAATAGACCAAGCAATTAGTGCCTATAATTCAATCATTACGCAGAAGGCTGCACAATATGATTTTGCTTTGGCCGATATTTCATCATTTATGAAGTCGGTAAAAAAAGGAATTACTTGGGATGGTGTAGGTTTCAATGCAGAATTTGTTACAGGTGGATTTTTTAGTTTAGATGGCTATCACCCAAACCAAAAGGGATACGCCCTAATAGCAAATGAATTCATAAAGGCTATTAATACAAAATATCAAGCGGCCATTCCTTTAACCAATTGTGTTGAATGCGATGGGGTAAAATTCCCCTAGTTTATTTTCGTTAACATTAATGAAGATTCGAATACTTCAAAATTTCATATTTTTCTGGAGAACTAAAAAGAATAACTCAAGCCGAGCATCGCGCTGAAGCGTTGGCTAGGATAATTACTATATCGATAATAACGAACGTTTGCAATGTTATTAATATTGATGAAGAAGCCTAGTTTCTTTGTGTATCTATATTCTCCTCCAATATTTGCATCTAAAAACGATTTGAGCTGATTGGCCACTACTAATTGTTTACTTGTATTTTCGTTTTCAATTGTCTTGTAATATTGATTATCCAAATAAAATAATTCAATTTTTGCAACAATTTTGTCAGACAAATTATAGTTGCCAGTTAAGGTAAATTTCACTTGTGGAGTATACCATGCGCGCAATTCTGTTTTCATCTTGTAGTTATAGTAATCTCCTCTCAAACTGAAACGCAACTTTTCTCGCAATTGATACGCTACTTCACCATGAGCAGTCAACTCTTCAGCATCATCATAGATTACATTAAATCTATTACTAAGTAAGTCTTTCATATCATTCACATAAAGCATCATATTACCAATACTCGCATAGGAAACTTGTGTAGAATAGGAAACAGTGTTGGTAATATTTCCCTTTATACCTCCAAAAAGTTTATACTTCTGGTTAGTGTTCGTCATCTTCAGCGCTGAAAGAACAAAAGGGTTTTCGTCAGTAATTAATTTATAACTATTTTTATGTAAACCTCCGGTAGCACCTATATATGGAATGATGATGTTATCAATGACATTGTAAGTCAAATTAAAGTTAGGATAGAAATAATACTTTGTTTCTTCCAATTTGTTCATGGTAGCATTAATACCTATTGTTGCGGAATACTTTTCGGATGAAGCACTGAAATTGGGGTTAATGGAAATAATTACGTCATTAAATGTATCCTTAGCTGTTTTGTAGTTGTAATAATTTACAAGTCCATTTACTTTTAAATATTCCTTTTCTATTTTTGTTCCCACAAACCCTGCTACCTTAATATTATTTTCAGAAGCTTTGTACAAATCAGTGAGATTATAATAATTCAAATTCACCTCATGGTTATACCTAGAATCATTAGTATAATGGCTCGACAAGTTGACATTAGCGGAAAAGCAATTGAATCGCTGTACCGTTGCATCTTTCGACAAATCTTGAAGGTTGGCATCGTATCCATAAAAGTGAACCACATTTCGTGCATAATCAAAATTCCCAAACAAGGTATGGTCTTTCAAAAATTTCTTTCCGTACAAATTAATTTCATTATCACTAAATCCAGAAAATCCGAAGTCTTTCAAAGTAGCAGAAGAAGATAAATGTTTGATTCTAACACCATATGCGTAATCCTTAGAACGTAGGCTATTGTACCAAACCTCTGCATAAGGAGTTGTATAATTACCGAATCCAAGTTTTACTAAGGCATTATAAAGCTTAGTAAGTGGTTCACCAACCATTTGGGCCGCGGGAATAGGAGTTACGTCAAATCCAGTATTAATTTTCTGAGAACTTATACTATAACCTTTCACAGGAAGCTTTTGAGTGGAATCAACAACAAAAGGATTCTCATTGATTTTATTTGCATCGGCAACCGTTGGTCTATATTCTCCAATACTTATCACAATATTAGAATCCAAACTTCTTGTTTGAGAAAAGGAATTATTTGACAGGAAAGACATGAATAATGCTACTCCGATATCTATCTTTAAAAGATGTTTTTGCATTGTGCTCATTTTAATTTTCTAAAACTAATCTTGTTTCGTTTCAATACTATCCTTAATAACCTGAGGTTCTATAAACAAATCATTTTGTTGAGGAGAATTACCTTCGAATTCAATTTTCAAAGGTTCATTCATTGGTTTCGGTTGTTTTTCAGCCTCTTCAGCAGCAAGTATTTTATCTAGCTTTTCTTGTGCCAATTTCTTTGTCTCTGCAATGTCCGATTCAGATAGTATTCCCTTCAATGTAGCCTTGGCCTGAAAATTATCCTTTAGAGCAACGTAATTATCAGCAAGCAAAATCATCGATTTATCAGTCCAATATGGAAAGTCTCCCTCCCCATTTATCAAATCGAAAATAGTCTTCTGCGACTGTTTAAAGTCATTCTTCAGATATTGAATGTATGCAACATTGTATTTCGCTTCCGTTCCATTTTCACTCTTCGAAGCATTCGCAACCAACTGATATTCTGTTAAGGCCTCCTTATATTTTTCAGTTGCTAAATCAGAAGAAGCAATAACAAAGTGTGCCTCATTTAACAACTCGTTATTCGGCTTTTCTAAACTTATTACTTTATTCGCATATGCGATAGCATCAGGGTACCGTTTCAATTGGTAATTGCATCTCATCAATCCTATCTTTGAAACTGCACTATTTTTAGCATTCTCGGCTATTTGTTCCAATTGTTTATAATAATCTAACGCTTGGGTATAATTTTGCTTCTTAAAAACAATATCTGAGGCTCTACTTAATGATTGTTCTGTTAATTCACTCTTCGTTTGGCCTATCACGTAAGTATAACCAGCCAAAGCAGCTTCCGAATTTCCAACTTTATATTCGCATTCCGCTTTATAAAAATTAGCTTGAAGCACGAATATTCCATTTGCAAATTTCTGAATATACTTGTCAAAATCCTTAATTACGTTATTGCAGTCCTGCTCTAGGTAATGTGTTTTGCCAATGTTATATGTTATTGAATCTAGAGCTGCTTGAGGGATGGTTGCTCCTACAGAACCCAAGTACTCTTCCATTTTCTGCACATCGCCTTTAGAAGTATATATTTTCTTGACGATATCAATAGCAGTGTTTGCGTCAGGCGATTTACGGTCTCTTTTAATTAATCTATCAAAATAGGATAAGGCATTTTCATCATCTTTCTGATTGTAATAGATGAGGCCAATTTTACTCAAGCAAGTATTTTCATATATGCTATTTGGATAATCTTCAGTGAATTTTTTGAAGCCTGATAAAGCAAGCTCCGTTTGGTTGTCGGACATATAGGTGTTGGCAAGCTCAAACTTTGCCCGTTGAACATAAGTGGAACTAGTACCCGAATAGGTTTGGATAAACAATTTCAAATCCGCAATTTTTTCCGAATACTTTTTCTGAACTCCATATGCCAAAGCCCTTTGGAACAAAGCATAATCGGCATTTATTAACTTCATCTTGTACGACTGATCGTAATAGTCAACAGCGTTGGAGTAATCGCGGGTCATGAAATAACCATCCCCAATTCTGTTCAACGCATCATTTACTTTCTTCTCGTCTGCTTTGGTTTTGAATGTTACAAATTTTCGAAACCACAAAATGCTATTGTTCCAATCATCTAACTTGTAGTAGGCATATCCAATGTTGTAGTTTGCATCGCTATATTCTGAACGACTTATAGATCCTGGCTCTGCAATGTACTCCGAATAAATGTCAATTGCTTTTTGATAGTTTTTATCTCTGTAATACGATTCAGCCTTCCAATAAACAGCGTTCGCTCGTATCGTTTTATCAAAATTGTATTTCTGCGATTGCTCGAAAGATTTAATTGCTGAAGCGAATTCTGAGTTATTAAATAGTTCAACACCTCGATAGTAGGCAATCTTTTGGTAGGCCTGCTTTAATTCTGGAGTAAGTGTTTTAATATTCTCAATGGCAACCAAAGCTTCTTTGTAACTCTTTGTGGTGATAAAAACATTCACTAAATAAGTATACGCTTCATCGATTCTTGACGAATTTGGATAATCAGTAATGTACTTTTGAAACGCTTTGATTGCTTCGTTGTAAGGGTTAAATGAAAGTTCATAACATAACTTAGCATAGTTGTACAGTGCATCTTCTTGTATAACTTTATCAAAATTGAGTCGAGATGCGCGCCCGAAAGCAGTAAGTGCATTTTGCTTTTTATCGGCTTTCAAATAACAATCTGCGATATGATAGTTGGCATTTTGACTTAACGAATCGTCAATATCTGTTGTTTTTACAAAATAACTTTCAGCACTTACATAATCATTTGTTTTGTAATAAGCATATCCCATTTGGTAATTGTCTTGTCTTTGCAAGCCATTGGCTGCCTTCTCATACTTTTTTAAATAAGGAATTGCTTCTTTGTACCTCGATGTACGGTAATAGGACTCTCCGAGTATCCTAGCAATTTCGGGTGCTCGTTTGGTGTTAACTGAATCGAGAAGAGCGGGAGCATAACTTATTACATCGTTATACTTTCCTTGTAAATAATAGATTTGTGCGATATAAAATGGCACTACCGACCCGAATGTTTCATTCTTTTGTAGTAATAAGAAATCCTTCAAAGCGGTTTCGTAGTTCTTTTCGCTATAAGCGATATGAGCATAATAATACTTAGCAGATGAAGCATACTTATTATCAATATCCTTTATTTCGTTCAAATCCTTTTTCGCCTCTACTATTTTATTCTCTACAAAATAACTATACCCTCGCTTAAAATAGTATTCCGCTAATTCATCTTTCGTCAAATCATAAACATCAACCTTTTCGAACCAATTGAGAACTTCTTTATACTTCTTCTTTCTGTAATTGTATTTTCCAAGATAAAAATAAGCAGCTTTTACTTTTGCACTCTCTGGATGATTTTTCACAAATTGCTTCAAAAAAAGTTCTCCATCTTTGTTGAACAATTCGATTGCACAGATTGCATGGTAATACTCAGCATCAATACGAACAAGTGATTGCGGGTCGGTGTAAACTTCCATTATTTTCATAAAACTCTTTTGCGCAGCACCGTACTTTTCCTTCTGAAAAAGCTCAATACCCTTTTCAAACTCAAGGTCCTTATGGGTATAGATGTTCGTTTTTTGTGCTGAAACTATAACGGAAAGAAAAATTCCCATTAGTATTCCTATTGCCTTTATCTTATTCATCGCGTTGTTTAGGTATCAATGGTGTAAAATTAGTCAGGATAGATGCAGTAAGTTTTAAGGTTCGAATAAGTTATTAACCTTAGCTTGTTAAAACTATTGCCAAGAAAAAATTCGATGCTGTTGATGAATGGTGTAATTTTCGCAATATTTAATTACGTAAAAATGTCATTAGACACAATTATACAACTCGAAAACGCATCCATTTTTCAAAAACACAATTTGGTACTTACCAATGTTTCACTCAAAATTGACAAAGGGGAGTTTGTGTATCTGCTCGGAAAAACGGGAAGCGGGAAAAGCAGCTTGCTTAAAACTTTATATGCCGACTTAGATTTAATAGATGGTAACGGTGTAGTTGCAGGTTACGACTTAAAGACAATAAAACTCAAAGAAATTCCTTTCTTAAGACGTAAACTCGGCATCGTGTTTCAAGACTTCCAGCTACTTACCGACCGAACAATAAACGAAAACCTTATGTTCGTGCTCAAAGCAACTGGATGGAAAAACAAACAGGAAATGCAAAAGCGCATTCAAGATGTGCTCGAAAAAGTGCATCTCACGACCAAAGGATTTAAAATGCCACATGAACTTTCGGGTGGTGAGCAACAACGCATTTCAATCGCACGTGCTTTGTTGAACGACCCTGAGCTTATACTTGCTGACGAGCCAACAGGAAACCTCGACCCTGAGACATCAGAAGGCATCATGAATCTATTATTAGAAATTAGTAGAAGTGGAAGAGCTGTATTGATAGCTACTCACGACATCATGATGTTCGACAAATTCCCATCGCGCACCATCAAATGTGAGAATGGCAAACTAACAGAAGCCGCTTAATCGTTTATTTCTTTAACAGCTTTATCGATTTTCGGATTTGGTAATAACTGTTTTCCGACAGTTCATGCTCAATACTTCCAGAAGTAATATTTAACTTGATGTGTTCTATCTCTTCTTTTTTGTGTTGGGCGTATTCTTCTTTGGTAAGTACTTGGTTTATTCTAAGCTTCTCCAACTGCTGTTTGGTCAAATGATAAGAAAGTTCAATGCCTGGTGACGAGTTGCCTGCTATAGTCACTGCACCGCAACCCAAGCAACTTTTCTTTCCTTTAAAACAATTTAAAGTCAACTTTTCTCCATTCGACAAGGTAAAAATTAACTCTTCCCCCTCCTTTGCTTCCATCGGTTTGGGTTCATTCAAAATTATTCTTATTTCGAAAAAATAGGCTGAATCAACTTGTGACATTCTGAAGTACGAATTGAATTGCCCTGTTTTGGTAAATTTCTCCCAGCTAGTATGCTTAATGAGCAAATGCGATACAGGGTCAATTTTCACTTCCTCCAATTTTTGTGCATAGTTAACGATTGGAAATAAACTGAGTAGGGCAACAATAATTGATTTTAACATCGATGGAAAATTTAGAACACAATAATACACAACTTATTCAAAAGGAAAAAAAAATAATATGTTAATTTGAGTTACAATCGATGAGCACGATTCATTAACAAAAGAAATTTGTTTGACAATCATCATTCGATTTAAATAAATATACTTATTTTTCGTTTATAGTAAAAGTGTAATTTTATCCAATGACATTTAGAGTCGCATTTATTATATTCATCTTTTGCATCACGAGCATTCTTTTGCCCGTGAATTCAAATGCTCAAGTGGTAAGTGATACGGTGAAAAAAACCCTTCCTTATGTGATTGACACAACTAAAAATCCGAACAAACTCCCTTCTGTCAATTTTCTTGAGGCTCGAAAATCCGCTACAGACAGCTTAAAGAACAAAGAGGCAAACGACCAACACAACGAGTTCTCCCTTTTAATTACTTCACCAAAAGATGAAATTCTTCTTAAAAAATTGGAGTATAAAAAAACTTTTAAGACGCGAAGTGAACGCGACAAGGAATTGCAAAATGTATTGTTCACTTGTTATGACAATGCCTATTTGCTTGCTTCGTACGATAGCTTGAGAAATGACTCTTCCTTCATGAAGGCTTATTTGGAATTCGGAGTTCAATACAAATGGGCGAAGCTTTCGAAGGGAAATGTGGATGAAGGAGTGCTTAGCGAGATTGGGTTTAGGGAAAAACTATATAGCAACAAACCGTTGTACTATAAGAATATTAAGAAGATTGAAGAAAAATTAATTTCCTATTATGAGAATCATGGATTTCCTTTCGCTTCGGTAAAGCTTGACAGCATTGAAATCTCAGACAAAAGCATGAGTGCTCAACTCAAACTCGATAAAAATTTATCCGAGAAAATTGACAGCGTATTAATCAGGGGCAATGCGAAAATAGCTCCCGTATTTCTGTACAATTATCTTGGGGTTAAACCTGGAAGTCCTTACAACGAATCGATGTTGAAGAAGGTAAATACTCGCATTGCCGAGCTACCTTTTGTGCGCTCCACTAAACCGGCAACCATTACGTTTACTGACAAATTCAATAAACTCATTTTGAACCTTGAGAAAAAAAGGGCCAGCCAATTTGATGGCATTATTGGAATACTACCCGATGACAAAACAGGGAAAGTACTCTTTACAGGCGATGTACAACTAAAGCTGCAAAACAGCTTGGGCAGAGGCGAATTGATAGATTTAAATTGGCGGAGGTTGCAAACCCAAACCCAAGATTTGAAATTGAGATTGGTGTATCCTTTCCTCTTTCATACTCCATTTGGTGTGGATTACACGTTTAAACTTTATAAAAAAGACACTACCTTTTTGGAAGTAAACCAAAACGTAGGCATTCAATACTTGCTAAATGGAGGAAACTACATCAAAATATTCTATAACAACAAAACCTCTTCTTTGCTTTCTACCAAAGGATACGAGAACATTACTACCTTGCCACCTTATGCCGATGTAAGCACCAATATGTACGGTATTGGCCTTAAGTACGAACGTTTGGATTACCGTTTAAATCCTCGGAAAGGGTTTACAGTGCTTATGAATGCCAGTGTAGGAACAAAGGATATCAAGAAAAATGCAAAAGTAAACCCTATCGCATACAACAATATTGAGCATCTGAGTTCTACCATCTACAATAGCGATTTCGAAGGAGCCATTTTCCTTCCCCTTTTCAGTAGAAACACGATAAAGATTGGAAGTCAGGATGCCTTCCTATATGGACCCACCATTTTTCAGAACGAGCTTTTACGCATTGGCGGATTAAAATCATTAAGAGGTTTTGACGAAGAATCTATTTACGCTTCTGCTTATTCCATATTTACCATAGAATATCGTTTTATCTTAGAACAAAACTCTTACCTATACCTCTTTGGCGACCAAGCCTATTACGAAAATCATTCAGCCAATTTAAAATTAGTGGAACACGATACCCCCTATGGATTCGGTGCTGGCATTAGCTTCCAGACCAAAGCTGGAATATTTTCCATCAGCTATGCGTTGGGAAGTCAACAAAACAACAAGATAGAATTGAAGAGTGGAAAAATCCATTTCGGAATTGTGAATTATTTTTAATTTGATAAGTATTCATTTGCAGGTGACCACGAGCGAATTAATTATTAATTTTACATGCTTTTATAAAAACTCCTATTTCAGATTTCAAACCATTTGAAGTAGTACTAAGGTATCAATGAAAAAAATAGCGTTATATACATTATTTATCTTTTTTTCTAACTCTTGCGGCTCGTCCAAGAAGATGGTGAATAAAGGGCAAAACACGACTTATAAAAAAGAAGTATATACCATTCATCCGCAATTTGTAGTGTTCAACATCAGCGACACAATTAGCGAATTGCATTTCAAGATAGCCAGTAAAGAACTACTCTACACCCGTCCGGATGGAATTAATTTTTCTTCAAACGTTCTTGTTTCTTATCGGTTGATGCCTTCTTATGACTCCCGCGAAATAGTGGATAGTTCTTCGGTACGAGTGGTGGACGAAAACAATACAGCCTCGGATAAGAATTTAATTGGCAAAATCAATATTCATGCGTTGGCTCATCATACATACTATTTACGTGTAACCGTAGCCGACTTGAATAGAAATATAAGTGTATCGAATGTGGTACCCATTGAGAAGGTGAATGATTTGAATCGTCAGAATTTCATCGTTAAATCAAAGGCGACAGATATACCGTTGTTCTGCAATTACACCAAAACAGGCGAGGAAGTTTCTATCAAATATAAAGCAAAGATTGGTGTGAACGTGTATGTGCGCTATTACAATCGTAACTTCCCTTTGGCGGCTCCACCTTTCTCACTCAGCGAAGCAGAGCCTTTTAAATACAAACCCGATAGTACTTTTGTGCTTCAAATGTCGGCTGAAGGAAACCTTAATTTTACAGCAACTCGGAAAGGGTTTTATCATTTTCAGTTGGATACTACCAAACGTGATGGACTTACTCTTTTCAATTTTTCGGAATTGTTTCCGGATGTAAAAAAGGCCGAAGACATGGTGAATCCATTGCGTTTCATTACTTCGAAACAAGAATATGATGACCTTACAAATAGCACCAACAAAAAAGTTTCGGTGGAGAAGTTTTGGATAAGCTGTGCAGGCAATCAAGACAAAGCACGCGAAGCCATCAGAAAGTATTATACCCGCATACAAGACGCTAACCTTTATTTCACTTCGTACCTCGAAGGGTGGAAAACCGACCGTGGCATGATTTTCCTGATATTTGGCGCTCCAACTTCCATCTATCGAACTGCTATTTCCGAATCATGGAATTATGGGGAAGAAAACAATATTAATTCACTGCAATTCTCATTTACGAAAGTGCTCAACCCTTTTACTGATAATGATTATACCCTCGAACGTTCGGTTGTTTACAAGCAATCATGGTATACATCAGTGGATAATTGGCGACAAGGAAGAACGTATTTACAAGATTAATAATTGAAACATCACACCAACGAATAGAAAATATGCAAACGAAAGAACAGAGACGAGAAGAGGAAAATTTATTATTCGGGTTGCGTCCAATAATTGAAGCCATCAAAGCAGGGAAAGAAATCGAACGATTGTTTGTTCAAACGGGGCTTAAAAATGAACTCTACAGCGAGTTGATGGTGCTATTGAAACAACACGAAATACCTTTTCAATATGTACCTCTCGAAAAGATCAACCACTTAACCAACAAGAATCATCAAGGTGTGGTGGGTTATCTTTCCTCTATCACCTATCATAAGATTAAAAAACTTTTGCCGCTTGTATTTGAAAAAGGAAAAACTCCGTTGATACTTATACTCGACCGAATTACTGACGTGAGAAACTTCGGAGCCATTGCACGTACTGCCGAATGCGCAGGTGTTGATGCCATCATCATTCCAAAGAAAGGCGGAGCACAAATAAATGCTGATGCCATCAAAACCTCTGCTGGGGCTTTACACAAGGTGCCTGTCTGTCGCGAGGTAGACTTAAAAGTTGTAATCGATTATTTACGCGAGAGTGGTTTACAAGTTATCGCTTGTACCGAAAAGACTACGGATGTCTATTCACAACACGACTATACACTGCCTGTTGCACTCATTTTAGGTTCCGAAGAAAACGGTGTATCCACCGAATATTTGAACTTATCGGATGCACATGCCAAGATACCTATGATGGGAAACATCGGCTCCTTAAACGTTTCGGTGGCAGCAGGTATTATCTTGTACGAAGCAGTGCGTCAGCGCTTAAACGATTAGATGAGTAAGGTAAAAATTAAATATAATCCCTTTTACTTAGTTTTTATCCTTGTTCTTGTTTCGCGAATCCCCTTTATTTTTGAGGGCTACGGCATCGAAGAAGATTCGTGGGGCATAGCATTAGCCGCTTATCACACCCACCTTACCCATGTTTACGAACCTTCCCGTTTTCCAGGGCATCCTGTTCAAGAGCTTATCTATTCAGCGCTTTGGGGTGGAGGCCCTGTTTTGTTTAATGGCTTATCAGCCTTGATTAGCGCCATTGGTGCCATGTACTTTGCGCGATTCTTGCATCATATTCAGTTCAAAAATTATTTGATTGGCGCTTTGGCTTATGCATTTATTCCTGTGGTTTACATCAGTAGCACTTATACCATCGATTTTATTTGGACCGAAACATTTGTCCTCATTTGTTTGTATCTCCTTGTAACCAACCGATTGGCCCTTGCCGGAGTATTCTTAGGATTAGCCATTGGTTGCCGTATCACTAGCGGAGCTTTACTCATTCCTTTTACTTATATGGTTTGGATGTGCGGAAACCGAAAAATCCTTTTGAAACCTATCATTTGGTTTGTCTGTTTAACACTAATCGTTGCGGGCCTTTCGTATGCGCCCCTCTTTAAACAATTCGGATTAAATTTCCTTATGTATTACGATCAATTTGCCTACCCACCCATGAGCAAAGTACTTTATAAGATGATACCTGGTGTGCTTGGCATCTTGGGCGTGGTGGCAGTACTCATCGCTTTGCCAATGGCAATCACGAATTGGAAATCGCGCTCTTCCGAAAACCTCGAATCGCGGTCGCACATAAAAACATATACCTACACCATCTTAATGATAGTAGTGCTTTACACCATCTCCTATTTACGTTTGCCACAGAAATCGGGGTATATGATTACCGTTCTCCCCTTTATGATTTGGTGGGCTGCGATTTACTTAAAGCAAAAACACTTTATCGTTATTTGTTCGCTCTTCCTTCTTTCTCCATTTTTCTTTAGCATCAACCTCACTGATAAACTAAGAGGTGCCGAATACTCTAGCATGGCGGTTGTTTTCGAGGTATCGGGACAAGAACTATTTTTCGACCCGCTTACTGGCCCCATCTTTTCGGACTATTCAAAAAGAATGCAAAAGATAAAATACACCAAAGCGGTGATTGACAAAACGGACACCATTCAATCGAAAACGGTGATAATAGCTGGCTGGTGGTACAATGAAATAATGGTAACAAAAATTGGTCAAAACGAAAACAAATCCATTACCTTTGAACCCTATTTAGGTGAAAAAGAAATGAGGGCATACATTGCGAAAGGCTATCAACTATTTTACTTGCCCGAGCAAAACAAGTACAACGATGAGATGTACAAAATATCAATAACCAATGACCTTTCGAAACCTTTTTCAATAGATTAAATAAAATAAAAATGTACTAAAGATGTCGGTAATAAAACAAACTTATGAGATGAATGCTAAGCCTAGCGAAGTTTTCGAGGCCTTAGTAAATCCTGATATTATTCAACACTGGAGTGGTGACGAAGCTAAAATGAGTGCCGAAGTAGGAGGAACATTTTCGCTATGGGGCGGACAGATGTTTGGTACCAATTTAGAAGTGGTACCAAATAAGAAATTGGTACAAGAATGGTGTTACGACCAATGGGCACAGCCTTCGAAGGTAACCCTTACGCTTAAAGGAAAAGGTAAAACCACCACAGTGACATTGCTTCATGAAGATGTTCCAGAGAAATCGTTGAAAAGCATTGCCGAAGGTTGGGACAGCTATTACCTTGGCGCTATTCGCGAAATGTTTGAAAAAAAACAACAAGCAAAACTTACCTAAACCACTCGCTAAAGTGGGCATTTCGCTTACTTACTTCCGAAAACGATTTTATAAATGGGATACCGAACTACTCAGGAGTGTATTGATGACTTGGATAAACACGGCCATCTGGTGCGTGTTACGGAAGTGGTAAGTTCCGAATTGGAGATGGCTGCCATTCACCTTCGAGTGTTCGAAAACAATGGGCCAGCCGTATTATTCGAGAATATTAAGGATTGTAAATTTAAGGCGGTATCTAATCTTTATGGGAATACCGAACGAAGTAAATTTATTTTCAGAGATACCTTTGAGAAAATGAAAACATTGATTGATTTAAAAAATCATCCAATGGAGGCTTTGAAACACCCACTAAAATATAGCAATGTAGCGCTTACCGCTTTTTCATCATTGCCGCGAAAAACAAACATGAATGCTGCCGTTTTGCAAAACGAAACGCAACTTTCGGCATTGCCGCAGATTAAATGCTGGCCCGATGATGGAGGAGCATTTATCACCCTTCCGCTTGTGTATAGCGAAGACATTGACCTTCCGGGAGTGATGCATTCAAATTTGGGGATGTATCGAATTCAAATTTCGGGGAATGAGTATATGAAAGATAAAGAAGTGGGCTTACATTATCAATTGCATAGAGGCATTGGTGTGCATCAAACAAAAACAAATGCAAAGAACATTCCGCTCAAGGTGAGTATATTTGTTGGTGGACCACCATCCCTCACGCTTGGTGCTGTAATGCCTTTGCCCGAAGGCATGAGCGAACTGACATTCGCTGGAGCACTGGGCAATAGGCGCATTCGGTATACGAGTGCCGATGGTTTTCGCATCGCTAACGATGCGGATTTTGTGATTACGGGTGAAGTATATCCAAATGAAAACAAGCCAGAAGGTCCATTTGGCGACCATCTTGGCTATTATAGTTTGAAACATAATTTCCCTTTGATGCGTGTACACAAGGTGTATCATCGCAACAATGCAATATGGCCATTTACCGTGGTAGGCCGTCCTCCTCAAGAGGATACGAGCTTCGGAGCATTTATACATGAGCTCACCGGAGCAGCCATTCCAGTAGAGATTCCAGGATTGAGAGATGTACATGCCGTGGATGCTGCTGGTGTGCATCCGCTATTGCTTGCCATTGGCAGCGAACGATACACGCCTTATAGTTCGGAGCGTAAACCTCAAGAGCTATTAACCATTGCCAATCATATATTGGGCAAAGGACAACTCAGTCTTGCAAAGTATTTACTGATAGTAGCTGGCGAAGACAACCCACAATTGAGCACTAAAAAAGTAGACGCTTACTTTATGCACTTGCTCGAAAGGGTGCAGTGGACAAGGGATTTGCATTTCTACACACGTACTTCGATTGACACCTTGGATTATAGCGGAACCGATTTGAATAGCGGTAGCAAACTAGTAATTGCCGCTGCTGGTGAGCCTTGCAGAACGTTATCGACTGTAGTGCCCGAACTTAAATTGCCCGAAGGATTTCATCATCCGAAGTTTATTTTCCCTGGAGTGCTTGCCCTGCGAGCTGTTCAATACATCGATGCCACCACCACCGAACAACAAATGGAAGCATTGAGTGCTATTTTAAAAAATCAACAAGAAACACTTGCTGGCTTTCCGCTCATCATCGTTTGTGACGACAGTGATTTTGTGGCGCAAACACTCAATAACTTTTTATGGGTTACGTTTACGCGAAGCAATCCATCGCACGATGTTTATGGAGTGGATAGCTTTATCCAGCATAAACACTGGGGCTGCAAAGGCTCGTTGATAATAGATGCACGGATAAAGCCACACCATGCACCCCCCTTAATAAAGAATGCTGAAATAGAAAAACGCGTAGATGCCTTGGGTGCAAAGGGCAAATCGTTGCACGGCATCATTTAATTAATTCTTTAGAATTGTAATCTCCACCCTTCTGTTTGTTTTGGCATCCCTTTCGTTTCTATCGTCAGGTACAATGGGTTTATTGCGGCTATATCCTTTGGCCTCCATGCGCTCGGCTGCTATTCCTTTTCGTATGAGGTAATCTTTCACTGCCTCTGCACGCTTTATGGATAAAGGCATATCGTCCATGCAACATACATGTCCACCAATTTCAATTTGCAATTTTGGGTTCTCTTTCATGGTACGTAAAAGGAGGGCAAGCGGAGCAGCGGCCTCTGGTAGCAAGTTGTCGGTGCCTCCAATGAAATTAAGATTGGCGAGGCGCAATACTTGACCTACTTCAAATCCATTGGCGGAGTTCTGTTCGGTGAGTGCTTCGGCTTCTTGCATTTTTGCTTTCGGAGGAAGTGCGGGCATAGGTGCTGGTTGTGCCCCAGGTGCTGGCTTTGCAGGGATTGGAGCGGAATAAGTGAGCAGCAATTCAGCTCTTCGGTTTCGCATTCGTGCTTGCTCCGATTGATTATTCGTGAGTGGCGACTCACTTCCGTATCCTTTGGCAGTGAGGTATTGCGAGGGTATGCCATGTTCGGTGAGATAGGTCAACACAGCCACTGCACGTTGCATGGATAAGAGAACATTGATATCGTTGTTGCCTACATTATCGGCATAACCGCTTATGGCAATGGTATAGCTGTCTTTTGATTTTAGAAATTTTACAATCGAATCGATTTTAGCGGTTGATGCTTTGTCGAGAGCGCTTTGATTGGTATTAAAATAAACTATGGTTTTGTACTGTGCGTGCACGGATGCTGAGAGCACAAGAAGGGCAATGAATAAATAATATTTTTTCATACGAGTATATATTTTAATAACAACAAAAATAGAAAAAGATACAGGATAAAAAAAGGAGGACCATCAGATAAGGTAAAACTCGCTTGTCATAGGCTTTGTAAGCATTATTAAAACGAATCAAGAACATAGATGGACAGATGCTATGCTTACCCAAACGAGCATTTATATCTTGCCTTGCATCACCAATTCGTTTATTAATTCTTTTATGTTACGAGGCTTTAGGCCAATGCTGCGGAGATGTTCTGCATCTTTCCGTCTGATGTTTTCTGTGTGTTTCGAAATGGTTGACACCGCTCGGCCGAATTTATCTGCAATGGCTTTATGAGATAAACCATGATGAAGTAAGGAAAGCACTTCGAGTTCTCGGGGAGTGAACCGCTCGGTGGTTTTTCGATACTTATCAAGATCCATCTTTGTGGGAACACCGTTCACCATGATGGTTCCCGAAACTTTAACATTGGTATTGAGGTGCTCTTCGTCAATGAAACAACCCTTTTCTAAACAGGGCACACCTTGTTTATCCAACTCGAAAACAGCAAATTTAAGCATCACCCAAATTTTAGTGCCATCGCTTTTTACAATTCGAAATTGAAACTGAGCCTCTGATTTCATTTTTTCGGCAAGAGGCAAACCCGCCAAATGTTCGTACCAGATTTTAAACATCAAGCAATAATCTTGTATGTCTTCGGGATAGATGATGGAGTGGAGAAATGCGAGATTCTTGTTAGGAGCTAGCTCATCGGAGTAACCCGTGAAGTTTGCAAAATTAGGATGAAGGAATAAATATCCTCGTTTTGCAATATCGGTGACAAACGAAATGCATGTTTCGGTCTCGAGCCAACGGTGCATTTCGGGATAATCTTTTTCAAAGTCGATGCACTCACTTCCTTTGGTGAGGGAGCTGAGTAAAAGGTTGTGTTCCTTTAGCATCGCCTTGTTTGTGGTTGCTAAATTTGATTTCATTAGGAGTATGTTTAATAATCATACGACAAATATCGCAAGAATTAAGCGCACAAACAATACGTAGTTTTACGTATTGTTTGTACTCCCTATTTCTCCCCACCTTTGTATCGCGAAAAAGGAAACCTAACCCCGAGCAGTGGTTTTTTAAGTTCTTTGAAAGTAAAACACAGCCCTACTCTACTCTATTGAGCCCACTAAAAAGTGGCAAAACAAACGAATGAGCGGGGATGAATTTCCGAAAAAGGAAATGCGTGTCCGAACGCTCGGAGGCCTATTTCCGAAAAAGGAAATGCGTGTCCGAATGCTCGGAGGCCTATTTCCGAAAAAGGAAATCGATGTGGGAAATCCTGAAAGGATTGAATAAGAATAGCCCCCAATGAAATTGGGGGAAATGATGGAATCAACTATTTAGACAACTCTGAAAGAGTTGAATTCTAAAATTATTGAACTCCTGTCGGAGTTCTTTCCGATTCGAAACTTCGGTTACCCCCAATTGCATTGGGGGCTATTGACGTTGAACTCTTGCAGAGTTCTTTATTCCAATCGAAAAAATGTAGGTAACAATTCTTCGACATAAAAGACAACACATGAGTGAACAAAAAGAAATGCTTTTCCGAAAAAGGAAATCTAATTTTTAAACCTAAACTAACCAGTTCCAAAAGAACGACACTATATATAATGAGTAAATAATAATATGTATAAATTTTAATTTCTTAAAACATGATTCAATTAATAAAATACTTTTCGATACTTTTCTTAAGTACGAAAATCAGTCGCGAACGATTAAAAGACTTTGCCGAAGATCACATTGCGCGTTTGAATGCCAATAATCCCGGTGGAATTTTTACCGTTATTTTAACAGATGTAACTACTGCGTTTACCAATTATTTTGGCGACATCACTTCCGAAAGTTTAAACCTTGCTCTGCAAGAAGGAAAAACAGTGGCTATGAATGAAAGCCGTGATGCTTTGTGCAAACTAATCAGCAAAAACGAAAACCTCATTGCGTATCAGTACAGTGCTAACATGATGGTGTATCAAGAGTTTTATCCGCTGGGCATCACCGAGTATACCGAAGCTGACCTCCCTACCTTGGAGACCAAAGGGAAACGCTATAAAGATGTGCTCGCCTTGCATGCGGCCGATTTTACAGCAGCTTTCGTAACTGATTACACCGCAGTGTACAAAACTTTTGTTGAAAACAGAAATTTCCAAAAGGCTGCAATGGGCGGTGTGGCTGCCGAAAAAAGAGATTTGGCAACCACCAAACCTGCGCTTTGCAAACAATTAACCTACAACCTGCTTACCATTGCTCGCGAGTTTCTTGGCGATGAATCGGCTGGTGATGTGTACTTCAATCAGGCGATACTCAATGCTGCATTCAAGGAAGCCGACTCGCGAATAGAAAACGACATTAACCCAATGACTACACAGAATGTATTCGACAACACTGCCGGTCCCGACACGAAATATAAAATTTCGGTTTCGGGTGATGGCACTATAGTGGTTGGTTTTGCTGATGGCATGGATGTAGTCATCACTCCTGCCACAGGCAAGGTGATTGACAATACAACTGCACTCACTTTCAAAGCCTCTGAAATGGGCTATACGTCAGCTAAAAAATATTTAAACGTAACCAGTCAGAGCAGCATCACGTTGAGTTTCGTTATCGAAAGAGTATAAGGGGAGCTTCGCAAACCTGCGTCCACCAATGTAAATAAGAGCTTTGCCGATTGGCAAGGCTTTTATTTTTCTGGGGTCACCAAGTCGAAACGCAAACGATACGCTAAGCCTATGGTAAAGGTAGGATAAGGCTTCAGCTCATCGTACACCGGATTGGTGTACACCCTGTCTTTGGTATTTATTTTATATTCAATTGGCGATTTGCCAAGCGAGTAGCCCAGTTCGGCAAACAACAAAATCTTTTTGTAAACAAAATAATCTAAAAATAATTTCAACTGAATCTCATCGTAGCGAACGTAATTATAGTTTTGCTTTTTATCTAACCTAAACGAACGTGTATAGGATTTGAAGTTGAGCCCCATATAAAACTTATTCTTCACCACATTGTATTCCACCTTATAGTTTGACGGAAGCACACCGTAGAAACTCAATCGCGAAGTAGGCTGCCAGTCGATGCCAGCAAGGGGCATATAGAAATCGCCAAACGCTTCGGTATTGTAATACAAGCCAGCTTTGATTTTCAATTTCTCATTCACCACATAGTTCTCGAGAAATATTCCACCGTATTGACAATCGTTCCGATGAATAGACTCCTTGAAATCGCAGGCTACCTTTGGAATCACCATTACTAAGGTTTTCCATTTCTTATTTTTCGAAACCACCTGAAGCCCCACAGGCATTGATATGCTTGATATCTGAGAACTATATGCCGATTCGGGCGAAAAAGTAGCGTTCATAATTTCGCTATTGAGGCGCACCAGCAGCGTGTTTCCGTTTTTAAATTCCTTCGGAAGAAAAAAGTTCATGAAATAACTGTCCGTATGATTTTTCCAACGCGTAGTGTCTTTATATGTTGACGAATACGTTTGTGCACTAAAATTAACAAGGTCTACAAATGGCTGTGCCACTGTAGTAGTTGTCGACAGTACAATTGAAATAGCAAGTAACAAAAATGTTTTTTTCATTCAACAAAGAAAACAAAAAATAATGAGAAAAGGAAAACGAAGAGATGGAATTCTTTATTCGGAAAACGTTTCGGGCTTGGCAGGAGTTTCTTCCTCTGATAAATCGGGCAATAAAAACAAAATAAAAGTGGCCACCACAGGTATTACTAACGAAACACAAAACCAAACCTTGGGGTTTCGCCCTAGTCGTTTCGCCATTTTCGCGGTGATGATGGGGATGCTAAGCAGAAATAGCAATCCCATACTCATAAATAATACTGCTCCCATTTTTATAGAATAAAAAACAAAGATAGGGAGAAATCAAATCTCCTAATTTGATTTTATTTACCTTTGCATCTATGTCAAAAAAGGAGAAACGTTCGCGACCGTTATTTTGGTTCTATATCTTGGTTGCGTATATTATACTTCAGTTTTCGTGGTGGACGTATTCGATGGTAAAGCAGAATAATAAAATTACTCATCTCGAAGAAGAAATGAATGTGTTGAAAGGAAATTCGCTAGAGGAAGTAGTGGACAGCGGTAATGAGCTGAATAAGATATTGCACAGGCGATGGATCATGATAACAGGCGAAGGAACGGTGTTTTTTAGTTTGTTGTTGTTTGGCATTTTTCAAATTCGGAAATCATTTAAAACAGAAAACGAATTGGCACAGCAACAAAAGAATTTCTTGCTTTCGGTAACGCATGAACTTAAGTCGCCCATTGCATCTGCCAAACTACAACTGCAAACGCTTCAGAAGAGAGAGCTCGACCGTGCCATGCAAAAAGAAATCATTGGGCATGCAATAGCCGACACCGACCGACTGAACACACTAGTAGAAAATATTCTGATGGCTGCTAAAATTGAGAATGCAGTGGCCACCTCGTATAAGGAAGAATGCAATATTTCAGACTACATTGGCAGTAATTTAAAGCAAAACATTGATGCCATTCATTATCAACATAAGATTGTTTTGGATATTGAACCCAATATTTTCATGTCGATTGATAAGTTAAGTTTTCCTTCCATCATCATCAATCTTTTCGAAAACGCGATTAAGTATTCAGCACCCGAGTCGACCATTACAGTGGTTTTGAAAAAGAAAAACGATAAAATTGTATTCGCTGTAAAGGACGAGGGTTGGGGAATATCGGAGGAAGACAAGGCGAAGATATTTCAGAAATTTTATCGCGTAGGAAGCGAAGACACCCGTAAAACGAAGGGAACGGGATTGGGTCTCTTCATTGTTCAATACCTCGTGAAATTACATCAAGGCAATATCGTGGTGAAAAACAATACACCGAAGGGAAGTATTTTCGAAGTAACATTTGACATACCGGCAAGTACTTCAAGTTAAATTAAAAACGAATGAAACACCCTACAACAGAGAAATACATCAAGACATATTAATATAGAAAAAAATAAGAAGATGAAAAAAGTAGCTTTAGTAATTTTAGACGGATGGGGCATTGGCGATGGTTCAAAGTCGGATGCGATATCCCATGCGCATACTCCTTTTATGGATAGCTTAATGAAAAACTATCCGCATAGCACCTTACATACTTCGGGCAACTTCGTTGGATTGCCCGATGGACAGATGGGAAATAGTGAAGTGGGGCATCTCAATTTAGGTGCAGGTAGAATAGTGTATCAAGATTTGGAGTTGATAAATAAAGCCATTCGCGAAAAAACAATTGATACCAACCCTACTCTTGTTGCGGCTTTTAAATATGCAAAAGAAAACAAGGCGGCCATCCATTTGATGGGTTTAGTTTCCGAAGGAGGAGTGCATTCATCACAAGAGCACTTGCATTATTTATGCTCACTCGCGAAAGCCCACCAAGTGGAGAATTTATTTATTCATGCATTTACAGATGGCCGAGATACCGACCCGAAAAGTGGATTGGGATACTTGAAAAATTTAGACGCACATCTAAAAACTTCAACCGGAAAAATTGCTTCGGTGGTGGGCAGGTATTATGCTATGGATAGGGACAAGCGATGGGAACGCGTGAAGCTGGCTTATGATATGCTAGTGAAAGGAGAAGGACAAAAAGCGAAGAATGCGATTGAAGCCATTGAACAATCGTATGCCAATCAGGTGACCGATGAATTCATTAAACCTATCGTAATTACAGGCGATACAGGAGAGTCCATCGGCTCGATAAGAGAAAACGATGTAGTGATTTGTTTTAACTTCCGTACCGATAGATGCCGCGAGATTACTCAGGTTCTTACCCAGCAAAACATGCCCAAACAAGGCATGAATACGTTACCGTTGTATTATGTAACGATGACCAATTACGACCACAATTTCAAGAATGTGCACCTTGTATATGACAAAGATAATTTGGAGAATACGCTTGGCGAAGTGCTGGAGAAAGCTGGGAAAACGCAGATAAGGATAGCAGAAACCGAAAAATATCCTCACGTTACATTTTTCTTTTCGGGTGGTCGCGAGAGCGAATTTAAAGGTGAGAAGAGAAGTATGATACCATCGCAAAAGGTAGCAACCTACGACCTGAAACCCGAAATGAGTGCCTTAGAAGTGACCGATTGCATAGTGCCAGAGTTATTAAAGGGCGAACTTGATTTTGTTTGCTTGAACTTTGCGAATGCCGATATGGTAGGCCACACAGGCGATTACAAGGCAGTGACTACTGCTGTAGAAACAGTTGACGCTTGTTTGAAACGAGTGGTAGAAGCCGGTTTAACCAACGATTATTCATTCATCATTATTGCCGACCATGGCAATGCCGACTTTATGATTAATGCGGATGGCTCACCCAATACGGCACACAGCACCAATCCTGTTCCTTGTATTTTAATTGATAAAGAGTACAAAAAGGTGAAAGAAGGGAAATTGGCAGACATTGCTCCAACCATTTTAACCTTGATGAAACTATCGATACCAAAGGAAATGGATGGAAATGTTTTAGTGTAGAAAACAGAAGGAAGACTTTTTTCAGGATGAGTAAATGAGAATAAAAATTACTCATCGCAGGACATAAAAAAAGCATCTACTCCCAATAACTCAAGGGTGTAAAGCTTTTTTTCTTTTGTATTACTTATTCGTTTTGATATTCAAACCGATTCATCGTCTTGCCATCTATCTCCACTGTTTCGAGAAACATGGTCAGTGGTCGTACCCATAAATTTTCACCTTCAGTTTGATACAAGGCTTTGTACACCACCATTTCTTCGAGTGTTTCGCTGTGTCGCGCCACTCCTATCACTTCATAGGGTTTGCCTTTGTAGTGTTTGTATTTCCCTAGTTTTATTTTCATAATGCTGAGCCGATAATTTTTTTAATGCACGACTAAAAAGTAAATCGTTGCATCATTGATGATTTAGAATAAAAATAAAAACGCATGTTTATACCAAAAACGGATTATTCATTCGCTCGAAACCGATGCTCGTACTTGGCCCATGTCCGCTATACACTTTAAAATCGTCACCCAACGGAAAGAGTTTTTCTTTGATACTATCAATAAGTGTTTGATGATGACCTCCCGGTAAGTCGGTGCGGCCAATACTTCCGTAGAACAACACATCACCAGCAATCATAAACTTTTGTTCGCTGGAGTAGAACGTTAAACTTCCAGGCGAATGCCCTGGCGTAAAAAGTATTTCGAGCGATGATTTACCAAAAGTAATTCTATCGCCTTCACTTAAATAGTGCAGAGGTTCGGGTGAAGCTTCCACCTTTAGTTGATACATTGCCGAAACCGTTAAATACGAATCGAACACCACACGATCTTCTTTGTTGAACTCAGGAAGCAAATTATATTTGCGCGAAACAAAACCATTACCAAACATGTGATCAAGGTGGCAATGCGTATTGATCAACCGAACAGGTTTCTTATCATTCGCATCAAGGTAGTTCGACAATTCTGCACGGTCGCTCTCATCATAACAACCAGGATCGATGATGATGCATTCGTTTGTCTCGTCCGAAAGCACATAGGTGTTTTCCTGAAAAGGACCGAGGGTAAAAGATTTTACTGTAATCATATTATTTTTTGGGTGCGAAATTAACAAAACTTATCCGTTAATTCTGGTTGGATATAGTGAGATATTTATTAATTTAGCGTTTCCAATTTTTCAATCAAGTGAAAAGTAAAACAGTTTCCATTCGAAGTTTCATTCTGCTCCTGACTTTTGTCGGCATCATCACCTCGTGTGAAGTTGCAAAGGCCCAGTTTTATACAGGTTCGCAAACTGATTTCGGAAAGAACAGGATGAAATATGAAGACTTTTTCTGGACCTATTATCAATACAATAGGTATGATGTATACTTCTACGAACAAGGCCGAGAGTATGCTAATTATGTGTCGCAGGCTGCAAAGAAGCAAATAGAAGCGGTTGAAAAATTGTTTGATTATTCGTTTGATGAAAAAATTCAGTTTCTGGTTTATAATAAGCAAACCGACTTTAAACAAAGCAATATCGGCTTAAGTACAGAGGAGGAATACAACACAGGAGGGGTAACAAGGATAGCGGGTTCCAAAATTTGCTTGTACTACGAAGGTGACCATGCTTTGTTGGATGCACAAATTCGTGAAGGAGTGGCAACGGTGCTGATGAACCAGATGATGTTTGGAGGCAACGTAAGGGAGATGTTTAAGAATAGCACTTTGCTCAATCTGCCTGCTTGGTATACCAAAGGGTTAAGTACCTATGTTGCTAACGATTGGAATACGGATATTGATAATAAGGTAAAAGATGGAATTTTAACAGGAAGGTTTAAAAATTTAAATCGTCTTGAAGGTGAAGATGCAGTCTATGCAGGACATGCATTGTGGAAGCACATAGCCGATAATTATGGTGAGTCGGTGATATCAAATATTCTATACATGACTAAGGTGAGTAGGAATATTGATAATTCATTCATGTTTGTTTTAGGCATTTCATCAAAAAATTTATGGAAAGAATGTTACGAATCGTATATCAATAAATATTCGGATAAGGACAATACAAAGACCTTGCCTACCCAAGCACCAATCTTAAAAAAGATAAATCCAAACCGTGTCTACAGTCATTTAAAGGTAAGCCCTGATGGGAAGTATGTGATCTATACCACTAATGAAATGGGACAATACAAGATTTGGCTGTACGATGTGGAGAATAACAAATCGAAACGAATTGTAAAAGCAGGAAAGAAGATTGATCGGATTAATGATTATTCGTTCCCTTTAGTAGCGTGGCATCCAAGTGGAAAAGTATTTTCATACATCGTTGAAAAGAAGAATCGTTTGGTATTAACCAACTATGAATTAGAAACAAAAGAGAAGACAGAGCGCAACATCTTCGACTTCGAAAAAATCCTCGACTATTCTTATAATAGCGATGGAAAGAAGTTTGTAATGTCGGCTGTGCAAAAGGGGCAAACAGATATTTTTATTTTTACTGCAGGCTCTAATGGGTACGACCAAATCACTAAGGATATCTATGATGACTTGAATCCGAGATTCGTGCACAATTCACGAGGAATTGTTTTTGCTTCTAATCGCCCTCACGATACACTTTCGTTTGACACTAAGAAAATTTTGCCAGATGCTCAACAACATAAAGATTTGTTCATGTTTAATAATGTAACCAAGTCGCGAACCTTATTACGCATTACCAACACTCCAACCATTGATGAAACTTACCCTGCCGATTACGACAGTACTCATATCTCCTATCTTAGCGATTTAAATGGAATACGGAATAGATATGTAGCGCAATTCGATAGCACCATTGCCTATGTTGATACAGCGGCACATTATCGTACCGTAGTCACCACATATCCGATTACAAATTACTCAAGAAATATTGTAGAACAAGATGTTAATACCAATGCGAATAAACTTACTGAAGTGTTTTTCGAAAATGGAAAGTACAAGATGTATGTGTCTCCAATAGCCGATATCAAGACCATTGTTCCTATTGAATTAAAGAATACATCCTACCGAGATTACAAGAATAGGCTTGACAATAAAGAGAAAAATGATGCCGAAGCGAAACTAAAATCAATGATTGATGCACCCACTCTTGAGAATTTGAAAGTTGAGATAAATCAGAAAAAAGCACTCGACTCAACAGAGATTGATATTAATAATTATGTTTTTGAAAACGAAAAAAACAAGAAAGAAAAAAACACGGAGGTTATTAGTAAAGTAGCCGCTAATATTGATACCACAGGCATCAAACCCGATGGTGAATTTAAACTTGGTAAACAGAAAAACTACAATATCAATTATTCAGTAGACTATGTTATTTCGCAATTAGACAATTCGTTCTTGAACGCATCTTATCAGAAATTTACTGGAGGAGGAAGTCCAATCTACCTTAATCCAGGTTTAAATGCATTTTTAAAAATTGGGATGAGTGATTTGTTCGAAGATTATAGAATCGTTGGCGCCATGCGGTTTTCGGGAGACATCAATAATAATGAGTACTTTTTGAGTTATGAAAACCGATTGCATAAATTGGATAGACAATTAATTGTTCATAGAAATAGCTTTATCAATTCTTCCGATAATTCATTGATGAAAGTCCATTCAAATGATGTGAGATATGTTTTAAAATTTCCGTTCAACGAAGTAACTAGCTTAAGGGGTTCTGTCTGTTATCGAAATGATGCTACCATTTACCTTTCTACAAATGATGCGAATCTAAAAGCACCTAACACCTATGAAAACTGGGGAACGGTCAAGATGGAATATGTTTATGACAATACAATTAAAAAAGGATTGAATCTATACAACGGCACAAGAGCAAAATTCTTTGGCGAATATTATCGTCAGATTGACAAAGAGCTAACAGACTTCTTCGTACTGGGCTTTGATTACAGATATTACAAAAAAATTAGCCGTTGCTTTATCTGGGCAAACAGACTTGCAGGAAGTACTTCTTTTGTAAACCAAAAGTTAATCTATTACATGGGAGGAGTTGATAATTGGTTTGGTGCTCGCTTCGATAATAGCACCAACATAGCTACTGACCAAAATTACGCTTATCAAACATTAGCAACTAATATGAGGGGATTCTATCAAAACGCTAGAAACGGAAATAGTTTTGTTGTTGATAACACGGAGTTGCGATTCCCAATATTTAAATATTTATACAAACGACCAATTCGTTCTGACTTCGTAGAGAATTTTCAAATCGTAGGTTTTGGTGATATTGGAACCGCATGGACAGGGAATTCGCCATTCTCAGATTCTAATTCTTTAAATCAAACCGTGATTGGGAATTCGGAGACACAACTTGAAATCACACTCAATACACAACACAATCCAATTATCGGAGGATATGGTTTGGGTGTTCGTAGTCGTTTGTTTGGTTATTTTATTAGAGTGGATAGAGCTTGGGGTGTTCAGGATGGAATAATTCTAAAACCTCTCACATATTTATCATTGTGTCTTGATTTTTAATTTACAAATTTGAAACCTACATATAACATGAATACAGTACTTATATTACTTGCTATCGGACTGATGGCAGGGCTTCTTAGTGGAATGGTTGGTATAGGAGGAGGGATAATCATCGTTCCTGCATTGGTATATTTTATGAATATTAGTCAACATGAAGCACAAGGGACATCGTTATCAGTTCTACTTTTACCAGTTGGAATTTTTGCTGTATATAATTACTACAAGGGAGGATTTGTGGATATTAAGATGACATTGATAATTGCTTCTTCTTTTCTTATTGGAGGTTACTTCGGCTCTAAGGTTGCGATTTCTCTTGATCAAAATATGGTAAAGAAAATATTTGGAGGATTTTTATTTCTGATTGCTCTTAAAATGGTTTTGGGGAAATAGAAATGTTAGAATTGAAACGACAAATCCAATCTTTGGCTAAACAATATTTGGCCGAAACCATTGAAATCAGGAGACACTTACACGCTAATCCTGAATTATCCTTTCAAGAATATTCAACCTCCGATTTCATTGCTTCACAACTAAAAAAGTATTCCATACCTTTCGAACAAGGAATGGTAAAAACAGGTATCGTAGGTTTGATTGAAGGAAGAAATCCAACAAAAAAGACGATTGCTTTAAGAGCTGACATTGATGCTCTTCCCATCACCGAATCGAACACATGTGAATATTCCTCAAAAAATGTTGGTGTAATGCATGCTTGTGGTCATGATGCTCATAGTGCGTCATTATTGACATCGGCTAGGATTCTTTATGAATTAAAAAACGAATTTGAAGGAACAATTAAGCTGATTTTTCAACCTGGAGAAGAAAAACTACCTGGAGGTGCATCCTTAATGATAAAAGAAGGTGTTCTTGAAAATCCTAGACCACAAGCCATTCTTGGGCAACATGTTTATCCAATAATGGAAGCTGGTAAAGTTGGTTTCAAAAGTGGAATGTATATGGCAAGTACAGATGAACTTTATTTAACCGTGAAGGGTAAAGGTGGTCACGCTGCATTACCTAAGGATTATATCAACCCACTAATAATAGCTTCTGATATAATAATGGAGTTGAATAAGGAATTTATGTTGAAAGAACAAAAAGCTCCTACCGTTTTAGCATTTGGAAAAATAATTGGTAATGGAGCAACGAATGTAATACCTGATGAAGTAAAACTTGAAGGAACATTCAGAACAATGGATGAAACATGGAGACTAGAAGCACACACTAAAATGAAAAACATCGCAACTAGAGTCGTTTCGAAATATTCTGGAATTGCAGATTTTCGAATCGTATTTGGATATCCATTCTTGGTTAACGATGAACACAAAACAATGACAGCAAGAACTGCAGCTGAAGATTACCTAGGGAAAGAAAATGTAGAAGAACTACCTATGCGAATGACAGCAGAGGATTTTGCATTTTATTCACAACAAGTTCCTGCATGCTTTTATCGTCTTGGCACTGGAAATAAAGAAAAAGGAATTACAAGTGGATTACACACTTCTACTTTTGAAATAGATGAACGTGCACTTGAAACAGGTTCCGGTTTAATGGCCTGGTTGGCTATTAACGAATTAAGTGTTTAGAATAAAATGTCAATAAAAAAAGGCTACTCTGATGGAGTAGCCTTTTTTATTATAAGTGATGTTTACTAATTCCCAAATTCACTCATGAATTTTATACGTAACAATCTGATTTCATCTTCTGAGTACTCTTCTTCTCCCAATTCTTTTAATGCTTCTTGAATAGAATCAGAATCCGACTCTTTGAAATACAACATTGCTTCTTGTTGTTTATCTTCATCAAGTATTTCATTGATGTAGTATCCAATATTTACTTTTGTTCCTGACGAAACAATACTTTCGATTTCAGAAATCAAATCGGATAAACCAATTCCTTTAGCACTTGCAATATCATCTAATGGTAATTTCCTGTCGATACTTTGAATGATATAAACTTTTAGACCTGATTTATTGACAATAGATTTTACAACCATATCCAATGGTCTGTCTATTTCATTTTCTTCAACATATTTTGCAATTAAATCAAGAAAAGGTTTTCCAAACTTCTGTGCTTTTCCCTGACCAACACCAGTGATGTTAACCAACTCATCCATTTTGATTGGATATTGAATTGCCATTTCTTCCAAAGATAATTCTTGGAAAATAACATATGGTGGTAATTTTAATTTATGTGCTGTTTGTTTTAGCAAATCTTTTAATGCACTAAAAAGTATTGCATCAGCTCCTGATCCACCCTTATTTCCTCCTCCCGAACCTTCATCATCATCAGTTTCTGTTCCTTCATAATCATGGTCTTTTGTAACCATAATAGAATATGGTTTATTCATGAATGATTTACCTTCTTTGGTTAGCTTCAGTAGTCCATAGTTTTCAATATCTTTTGATAAAAGTCCTGAAACTAAAGCTTGACGGATGACAGCATTCCAATATTTTTCATTCTTATCATCTTCAGTTCCTTTTCCGAAGCATTCCAAATCATTATGCTTATATGACTTTACAGTGGCTGTTACAATTCCCAATAGTATATTGATAACATCTTTGGTTTTGAACTTTTCCTTTATGTCTTCAACAGCTTCAAGTACTAGTTCAACATCTTCCATCGCTTCGAACTTCTGTTTTGGATTGCGACAATTATCACACATTCTTCCACATCCTGCTTCATCAAATTCTTCTCCGAAATAATGCAACAAAAACTTCCTTCGGCAACTTGATGTTTCGGCATAAGACACTGTTTCATGTAATAATTGTTTTCCTATTTCTTGTTCAGCAACAGGTTTTCCTTTCATGAACTTCTCTAGCTTTACAATATCATCATGACTATAAAAAGTGATGCAATTCCCTTCACCACCATCTCTACCTCCTCTACCTGTTTCTTGGTAATAACCTTCTAGTGATTTAGGTATATCATGGTGAATAACAAATCGAACATCTGG
Organism: Bacteroidota bacterium; assembly: GCA_037131555.1. Taxonomy (GTDB): domain Bacteria; phylum Bacteroidota; class Bacteroidia; order 2-12-FULL-35-15; family 2-12-FULL-35-15; genus 2-12-FULL-35-15. The sequence continues at coordinate 35,115 of JBAXQU010000005.1, read as the reverse complement.
TTTATCTATTCCCATTCCAAATGCAATGGTTGCAACAATTACATCTATGTCTTCCATCAAGAATGCATCTTGAGTATGTGCACGTTCCTTTGCTTCTAATCCTGCATGGTAAGCCTGAGCTTTAACACCATTTACACGAAGTGTTTCTGCAAGTTCTTCTACTTTCTTTCTACTCAAACAATAAATAATACCAGATTTTCCATGTTGTGTTTTTACATACTTAATAATTTCTTTAATTACATTTTGTTTCGGACGAACTTCATAATAAAGATTTCCTCTATTGAATGATGATTTGTAAACATTCGAATCAGTCATTCCAAGATTTTTCTGAATGTCTTGTTGTACTTTAGGTGTTGCAGTAGCAGTAAGTGCAATGATTGGAACTGTTCCTATCTCTTCGATAATTGTTCTTATTCTTCTATACTCTGGTCTAAAATCATGACCCCATTCTGATATACAATGTGCTTCATCAATTGCAAAAAAAGAAATTTTTATTTCATTAAAGAAAACAACATTTTCTTGTTTGGTTAAACTTTCTGGAGCCACATATAATAATTTCGTTTTACCATCAGTGATATCCTTTTTTACTTTAGCTATTTCAGGTTTGGTTAATGATGAATTTAGAAAGTGTGCGATTCCATCTTCATTTCCAAAATTTCGTAATGCATCTACTTGATTTTTCATCAACGCGATAAGAGGAGAGATAATTATTGCTGTGCCTTCGCTTACTAAAGCAGGTAATTGATAACATAATGATTTACCACCACCAGTTGGCATGATAACGAAGGTGTCTTTTTTTGCTAATAAACTTGTAATAATTTCTTCTTGTTGACCTTTGAATGTATCGAATCCAAAAAATTTTTGTAAGTACTGTTGAAGTGTTGTTTTATCTGCCACTACCATTTTTTATTTTTTTAAACTGTTTTTATATAATTTTGCAATGTAAATATATAATTTTATTTTAATGTATAAGCTAACTTTTTACACTCACAACTTATAATCCCACAAAGTGAATAAAACAATCGATAAATGTTTTGATGATAATTTAAATATATTCAAAATAATTTAGTATATAGATGAAATTTGCCATTATTGTTCCTGCTTTCGATGAAGAGCGTTCTATTGCGATCGTTGTGAATGATTGTTCAATTGATTCTACAACAACTTTATTTTAATCAAAATAATAAAGTATGGTACGAATTCAAATTATTGCTATTGCTGCAAGTCTTCTATTTTTGTTTTATATCGCTCGATTGATAGTGAAAGGAAAATTAAGTGAAGAATATTCATTCGTGTGGATTGCAAGTACATTTATTTTAATTCTTTTCTCTTTCTGGAGAAACGGACTGGAAGTGATTGCACATCTTTTGGGTGTGTTCGAAGCGCCAAACCTTGTATTTACAGGCGCAATATTTTCCATATTGATTTATTTACTTCACCTATCGGTGGTAGTTTCTAAGCTTCATGCGCAGAACAAACAGCTAGCGCAAGAGATAGCTATGTTGAAAGAAAAAATGGAAAAGAAATAAAACAGAATTAAACTATTCCTCCATTTAAATCAATACAAGAACCTGTAAGATATGCAGTGTTTCGTATGTATTGAATGGTATTAAAAATATTTTCAGGATCACCGAAATCATTCAATGCAATTTTCGCTTTAATACCTTTCTGAATTTCTTTAGGTATGGTATTTATCATTCCTACTTTAAAATATCCTAAATTAATATTGTTAACAGTTATTGCTTTTTGTGCATTTTCGAGGGCTATACTTTTAATCATTCCGTTCAAACCTGCTTTTGATGCCGCATACGCTGATGTTCCTACAACACCTGTTTGACCAACTACTGATGAAAGATTAATAATTCTTCCAAATTTTTGTTCGCGCATCACCGGAAGCAAAGCATGAATCAGAAAAAAAGTTCCATTCAAATTGACATTTATAACATCTAACCATTTCTTTAAATCAGATTTATGAGCAAATGAATTATACGAAATGCCTGCACAATTAATTAAGGTGATATTAGTTAGTTTTGATGAAATTTTATTTACAAACTTTTCTACTTGTTCTGGTTTTGTAATATCGAGTTGATAACATTCTTTGTATTGACTTCCTTTTGGTTTTTCTAAATGATAAGTTCCTATTACTTCTTCACCATTTTTCGAAAACGTGTTGAATAAATAGTTTCCAATCCCTCCGGTTATGCCTGTTATAATAATCATATAGATTTTGTATTTCGAAAAATATGCTTTGCTAAACTTGTTGTAATAATTATCAATGTAAACATACAAATAATATTTTTACATCTGTTGAATTTTAAACGGTATGATTTATTTTTGAAAACAACTTTTACAACACTTTCTGATTATTCATCAATCCATTGAGGTAAAGATTGGATACCGAAATACGTTGAACCAAATGGATGATTCGTTTGCTAATAATATTGACCATACTTACTAAATTCTATTAACTTTGCGCCCTCTTAAATGGCACTATTCGGACTTTTAAACACAAAAAAAACAAACGACTCAGGCGAAATGTCTTTCTGGGGGCATATTGATGCTCTTCGTGGACATTTATTTCGTTCGGTACTTGTTGTGCTCACTTTGGCTGTTGTTGTTTTCTTTTACCCGGAGATTTTATTTGATAAGATTATCTTTGGGCCGCTAAGAAGCGACTTTCTTACCTATCGTGCATTCTGTAAACTTGGTCATTGGTTGCAAAGCAACAATTTGTTTAAGGATGGCGACCAATTGTGTTTCGGTCATTATACTTTCAAATTGCAAAGCATTGGATTGTCCGATCAATTCACTTCGCAGATGTGGATTGCAATTATTTCGGGTTTGATTCTTGGTTTACCTTATGTGTTATGGGAGGTTTGGCGTTTTATTAAACCTGCTTTGAAAGAGAAAGAGCGCAAAGCTTCTACTTCTTTCATCTTCTTTGCCACTGTGTTATTTTTGATTGGTGTTTTATTCTCCTATTATATTATAGTACCATTAATGGTTAACTTTTTGGGCAATTACAAAGTGTCGGAAATGGTGGAGAACAACTTTACGATGGATTCATACATCGATACGGTTACCACCCTATCGCTAGCAACGGGTATAGTTTTCGAGCTTCCTATTATAGTGTTCTTCCTTACCAAATTTGGTATCATGACACCGCAGTTCATGCGCAAATACCGCAAACATGCTATTGTTGTCATCCTAATAGTGGCTGGTGTGATTACTCCTTCACCCGATATCACTTCGCAACTTCTTGTTGCATTTCCGTTGTACTTCCTTTACGAGGCAAGTATCTTTGTTTCGATGTATGAAATGAAGCGGAAATCGAAAGAAGAATAGATGATAGCATAATACGTTGACCTTTTAATTTTGATTGAAAATCGAGATTACAAAAGAAAATTTATTGTCGTCTGATTTTTTCTATAATTTTAAACCCTCAACTAATATGAGTTATGGCAAAAAATAATCCTGCAAAAAAAACACAACCAACTGCTAAAAAAACTTCATCAGTTAGCAAACAAGGAACGTTTGATAAACTGAATGCTTGGCTTGAAGAGCGCGACAAAAAGGTTTTCTACGTTTTATTATTCCTTTCAACGCTGTTCACACTGTTGTTATTCGATTCGAAAGTTTCTTTGGGTGGTGACGATTCGAGTTATATTGAACGGGCATGGTCATTGATTCATGAGGGTAAGTTTCCGTACTTCCAAGGACCCGGTTATCCGGTTATGCTTTCGGTTTTCATGCGAATGTTTGGCCTCAATGTGGTTGCGCTTAAGTTTTTGTCGGTGTTGTCGCAGTTCGGCTTTGTTTGGATTACGTATTTAACCTTTCGCAAACGCGTTCCGTACATTGTGCTGTTTGCTTTGATTGCTTTCATATCGTTCAACAATTTTATTCAATACTATGCAAGCCAAACCTACACCGAAACGTTTTTCTTATTGGTTCAATCGGTTTGTCTCTACATCACTTTCAACATTATTGATAACATCAACAAGCAATCGAAATTGGTGGAGGGCTTTAAGCAGAACTATAAGAACTGGTTGTTGTTTGGTTTGATGTTTTTAATACTTACTATCTCTAAAAGTATTGCTTTTGTTACGCTTGCGGGTGTTGTTTTTTATTTTCTCCTCAACAAAAACTACAAAGAGATACTCTATGTATTGGCGGCCTATTTGCTTTTCCGCATTATCTATCAACTTATCACCACAGCCATATACGGTGCCAACGAATCGAATCAGTTGGAGTTGATGCTTCGCAAGGATTTGTACAAACCCGAAGGCGGACACGAAGATTTCGGTGGCATGATTGACCGTTTCTTCAACAATTTCAACACTTACGTATCGTGGCATGTGTATCGCATTCTCAATTTGCGCATGTTGTCAAGCTTAGAGGTGCTCGACAGCGACACCATCAAAACTTTGCCTGCTCTTTCGTTCTTATCTACTTTGGTTTTGGGCATTACCACTTTCTTTAGTTACAAAAGAAATAAGTTTATTTTCTTTTCGAGTATTTATGTCATCTGCCTTGTAGGTGGTATCTTCTTTGGTGTACAAGCCAACAACATGCAATCGCGATTAATCATTATTGCTATGCCTTTTCTGTTTCTTGTTTTGTTTTATGGCATATATGATTTTGCAAAACGAAACAATTCTTTACAATTTATCTTTCTTGCTTTTTCAGCCGTGATGCTTGTTGTATGTATTGGCAAATCGAGTATTAATGCCAAACAAAACTTTGTAGCATTAAAGAAAAATCTTGGTGGTGATATGTATTATGGTTATACACCCGATTGGGAAAACTTTCTAAAACTCAGTAAATATTGTGCTGATAGTTTGCCAAAAGATGCTCAAGTGGTATCGCGAAAACCTAACATGAGTTTTATATATGGTAATGGTAAAAAATTTGTAGGTCAATACATTGTTACTTCCGAAAATGCCGACACCGTGTTGATGGAGTGGAAAAAAGAAAACGTTCAATATGTGTTGATGCCAGCTTTGCGTCAAAATCCGAAGAAAAACAATGGGCGAATTATCAATACCATTCAAAGAATGTTGTCGCCAATAGGACAAAAATATCCGGAGAAACTAAAACTGATAAAAACGCAAGGCGATGAGGAGCCTGCCTTTTTGTACGAATTGAAATATTAAAAAATAGTATTGTTTTTAATCCGAAACCCGACCTAAATGCGAACTTAGGTTGGGTTTTTTTGGCACTAAAAACTCCTTTTTACACCTCTACTTTAGGTTTTGACTGAGAAACTGAAGGTTCCTAAAAAGCGTAAATGCCTGATAAAGCATCTCTTAAACCAAAAAAGCCAGAACCTGCACCTTTTCGATCAGAACCTGAACGTTTTGAGTCAGCTCCTGAACCTTTTCGATTGAAACCTACACCTTTTGAACCAAAACCTACACCAAACGAATCATTTCTTGCACTTTTTTTATTGAAACTTACACCAAACAACTTGTTTCCTGCATCTTTTTTTTCGAAAAATGCACGAAACGCGTCAAAAGGTTCAGGAGCTGATTGAAAAGAAGTAGGTTCTGATTCATATAGTGTAGTAAATGAACAAAATGATGTAGGTTTTACGGCATTTACTGTAGGTGATGGACGAAATGATGCTGCAAATGACTAAAAAGGTGCAGGTTTTAACCAAATAGGTGCAGCAAATGAACGAAAACCTACACCATGCGGATGGAAACCAAAACTTATTTGTTTTTTTCCAATTTCATGTTCACATCCACGTCCACATCCGGCTTCGGTATGAGTTCGTTTAGCTTGCTTTTGTTAAGGGCCGGAATCAAAGTAGGTGCTATTTTTCCGATGGGCTTATACAATACCGACCCTTCCTTTGTCTTTAGCGATATAAGCGGATACGATTTTTCGATGGCATCCATCACAAATATAATAACGCTAAGCACCATGGCAAATTTCATGGCGCCAAACACTGCTCCTCCCACTTTATTGATGCCACCCAATGCCATTCCTTTCACAAGCTTCTGCACTAGTTTCGCCACAAAATAAACAAGGATGATGATGCACAGAAAAGTGATGCCAAACGAAACCACCGGCAAGTAAGGCGATTTCCAATGAAATAAATCGTTAATCTGTTGAGCCACAAAGTCGGAAAAATGAACTCCTCCCCACACCCCTAAGCCGAATGCAACCAAGGAAGCCGCCTCGATGATGAGTCCTTTGGTAAAACCCTTGTACAAGCCCCAAACAAGAGGAATACAAATAACCAAATCAATGTAGTTCATTTCGAAAATTTTGTTTCAATATTAATGATGATGCAATGCAACTATTTCATCGTTTTTAGCATCATATATTATAGATACAATATAGATTAAGAAGTATAACGTTTGAATTGATTGAAGACCTCTCCCTCGGTCCCTCTCCAAAGGAGAAGGATGACGGAGCAGAAAGAGTTCTATTTTTATAAGTACTTCACCTATTTCCCCTTCTCTATTGGAGAAGGGATGAAGGGGTGAGGTCGTACAAAAATCAATTTACATTTTACCTTAATTTAAATAGTATCTAATGACAAAGAAAAACTTTATTTAGATTTTATTTTTGTCGACAATCAAAACTTATCAATAAAACATTGTTCACATAAACAGTAACTATCATGAAAAAAATTACAATTCTAGTTCTCGCAAGTTTAATACATGTAGCTGGTTTCGCAAGCGGACATGTAGCCCACTGCGCGGGTATAAATATTAGCTGTTATGGTTTTTACGATGGACAAGCCTTTGGATGGGTTACTGGAGGAGTAGGTCCGTTTGGTTTCGAATGGACAGGAGCTGCAACAGTTATGAGGGATACTGTTTCGGGGGGGCTTTATGCCGGCACGTATACACTTACGGTAACTGATAGTAGTGACATGAGTACTGCCACTACAACACTTACACTATCTCAACCGGGAGAAATTTTAATAGGAGCAACAGGCGGTGGCACTATATGTAATGGTAATTGCGCCACTTTAATTTCTTCAATTACAGGAGGTGTTGCACCATACGCTTATACATGGGCGCCTGGTATGATTACTTCACCCAATCCCTTGGTATGCCCGAGTACCACCACAACTTATACATTAAATATTACAGATGCTAATGGATGTGAAACCATGGCTTCTACAACGGTAACGGTTGATACTTTACCCGATGCTTCGTTTAGTTATCCAGGAAATGTTTTTTGTTCTTCAGGAGGAATTATATCAGCACTTTTAATATATGCAAATGGCCCATTTACATCTTCTAATCCTTTAGCTCTTAATACATATACAGGTGAAATTGATCTTGGAGCTTCCGCACCAGGAACCTATAACGTAACCCATACTGCAACAAGTGCATCAGGATGTACTTCATCTAGTTCTGTTGTTGTTACTGTCACTCCACAGATGGTAGGTACTTTTACATTTCCTGGAAGTCCATTTAGTCAAACTTCATCTTCTAATACAGCACCTTTTTATACTGGAGGTGGAGTAGCAGGTAACTTTTCAGCATGGCCTGCTGGCCTAGTTATGGATGTATCAACAGGTATAATTGATCCTCAACTTTCCGCTGCCGGAATATATACTGTAACAAATACAATTGCTGCTGGAGGTGGTTGTCCTTCTGTTACCGATACCAATATCGTTATCATCGGACTTCCTGCAAATATTAGTTTCAGTATTGTTCCCGATTCTACAAATGGAATGAGTATTTGGACCTATAATTCATCTACTACCATGGCTTCTACAAGTTGGGATTTTGGTGATGGAAGTTTTTCTACCCTATATGCACCTACCCATGTATATGCTACAGCAGGTATATATAATGTATGTCAAATTATAAGTGGTCTTACCTTTTCCGATACCCTTTGTCATACTATCAACATAACCGGTGCAGCACCCGGCACATGTATGGCATTGTACGATGCAGCACGCACTACATTCAATTCGAATGTTATTACCATCACCGATTTATCGTATGGTGCTAACCTCACTTATCTTTGGGATTTTGGAGATGGAAATACTTCTTCTGCTCCACTTCCTTCGCATAGTTATTCAGGTACAGGTCCGTACCAACTTTGTTTAACAGTTGATAATGGTGCAGGATGTAATCAAACTTTTTGCGATTCTTTATTCGCAGTCGATTCATTAGGTCATTCGGTTATGCAACCTATTTCTATAGATGTTGTCAATGGTCCATCCTCAGGTACAAGTGTTGGTATAAACGAAACAACAAGCGCTACAAGTGTTGAACTTGCTCCTAATCCATTTAACGAAACCACCGTATTTACTATTCTTTCCTCCTCAGCCAATCAAGTATATACATTCGAAATTATGGATGTTTTAGGAAAACATGTTCGAGAAATAAAAGATATACATGAACACCAATTTACCATTTCACGTAATGGAATAAAAGATGGGCTGTATTTTTATAAAGTGATGAACAACGAAGGAGTAATAGGAATAGGTAAGATGATTATTAAATAAAACAAATAAATTATTCACATGAAAAAATTAATTACAACACTTTTTGCAACACTAGTAAGTGTTTCTATTTTCGCAAGCGGACATGTTGCCAACACCAGTTCAACACCTGTTACCTGCAATGGAATGTGCAACGGAACAGCTACAGGAAGCGTAACAGGCGGTATTGGTCCTTTTGCATTTTCGTGGACTGACGGCACAACTGTTTACAATGGAATATCCATCGCTTCACTTTGTCCTTTATCCTATACACTCACCGTTACCGATAGTAGCGACATGAGCACAGCCACTACCACTTTTAGTATAACACAACCATCACCCATTAATATTATGCTTTCACCTAGCAATACAGTTTGCGCTGGTAGCTGTGCTACTTTATCCCCTGTGGTAAGTGGTGGAGTTCCTCCTTATGCATACTCATGGAGCCCTACAAATGCTACACAAGCCAACCCAGTTGTATGTCCAAATTTCACGACTAGTTATACACTCACCGTAGTTGATGGGTATGGTTGCACAAGTACAGCAAGTACCACTGTGAATGTAATGCCATTACCTGCAGTTAGTTTAAACTCACCAACGGTTAGTTGTTCTGGCACCTCCACAACACTCGCTGCCAGTGGAGCTTCAACCTATATGTGGAGCGCAGGTGCAACACCTACAGGAGGCAATACAGCTTCTGTTACACCAAGTGCAACTACTAGCTATACAGTTACAGGAACCACATTGGGATGTACTTCTTCTGCCGTAGCTACTGTTACAGTTACTAATATTGCTCCTTCTGCTGATTTTACCTATGCAGGAAGTCCTTATTGTCAAACAGGTGCTAACCCATATCCTACTTTTTTCGGAGGAGGAATAGCAGGTACTTTTACGTCTTCACCAGCAGTTGTAGTTTTTGTAAACTCATCAACTGGAGAAATTGATGTTGCAAATACAGTTCCAGGAACAATTACAATTACTAACACAGTTCCTGCTACAGGAGGTTGTCCTAGTGTAACTGCTACTTCTTATGTAATCATTTCTCAACAACAATCAGCTTCATTTTCGTATCCATCAAATCCATATTGTCAATCAATAATGACAGCTTCACCTACATTTACTAATGGTGGATTAGGTGGGTCTTTTACAAGTTCATCTAGTTCATTAGATATTGATCCAGTTTCAGGAGATGTTATCCCTTTCGTAAGTGCACCAGGAACATATACAATTACTAATACAATTCCTGCTTTAGGAGGTTGTTCTGCAGTTTCCGATACTGCTTCTGTAATCATACTTCCTCAACAATCTGCCTCCTTTTCCTATACAGGAAATCCATATTGTCAATCTGCCACTAATCCATTTCCTACTTTTCCTATCGGTGTAGCAGCAGGAACATTTACATCTTCACCTATGGGATTAACATTTGTAAATACAACCACAGGAGAAATTAATTTATTACTAAGTGCTGTTGGAACTTATACCATAACGAATACAGTTCCTGCAACAGGAAGTTGTCCCAGTGCAATGGATACGGCAACCATAATAATTACACCACAACCTGTAGCTTCATTCTCTTATCCATCAAATCCGTATTGTCAATATACCACCAATCCATCACCTTCTTTTGTAGCAGGAGGTGTAGCTGGTAATTTTTCATCTACATTTGGCCTAAATGTAGACCCAAGTACTGGAATTATTAATTTAAGTGCATCTCCTCCGGGAACTTATACGGTTACTAATACTGTTGCTGCTAGTGGAGGTTGCACAGGTTTAACATCCACTGCATCAGTTACCATTACAGCAAATACATATAGTACTTTTAGTTATAGTGCCAATACTTTTTGCGAATCATCTTCACTCAATCCTATTCCAACTATCGTTGGAAATGCAGGAACTTTTTCGGCAACACCTCCTGGTTTGGTAATCGGTTACACTAGTGGGCAAATTATTCCATCAACAAGTGTTCAAGGTACTTATGTTGTTCACGAAACCATTCCTCCCTCAGGTGGATGTCCTAGTTATGATGTAACAGCAAATGTTTCTATCGTAAGTTCTGAAGATATCAATTTAGGTCCTGATGTTACATTGCCATGTTCAGTAACTACTCTTACTATATCAACTCCTCCTGCCCCTGATGCTATGTATTATACTTGGTATGCAAATGCTGGAGCCACCATAACGAGTGGACAAGGAACACCAGCTATTACAGTTTCATTAACAAGTTCTCCAACTCAAGTATATGTTCATGTAGGTGCTAATCCAGTATTTGGTTTTTGTGGAAATCTTAATGATACGGTACATAGCGATACAGTAAACATTTCGTTCGGAGGTCCTATAGCTGCAAGTTTTACCATGGTTCCCGATTCTACTAATGGAAATAATTATTTCGCTTTTAATTCTACCACGGGTAATGGACTAAGTTATTATTGGGATTTTAATGATGGTCAATTTGCAACAGTACCATCACCATCACATGTTTATTCTATTCCTGCTACCTATCATGTTTGTTTAGCTGCTACATCAGGAACTTGTGTAGATACAGTTTGTCATGACCTAACTTATACAGGTGCTGCAGCAGCTTCTTGTTTATCATTATTTGATGCTTCGCGAACGGCATTTAATTCGAATAATTTCATCATTACTAATTTGTCTTATGGAAGTAATTTAAGTTATCTATGGGATTTCGGTGATGGCAGCTCAACTTCTTCACTTGCATTACCAACACATACTTATGCTAGCACAGGACCTTATCAACTTTGCTTAACAGTTGATAATGGTGCAGGATGTAATCAAACTTTTTGCGATTCGCTATTTGCGGTTGACTCGTTAGGTCATTCGGCCATGCTACCTATTTCTATTGTTGTGGTCGATGGACCTTCATCGGGCACAAGTGTTGGTATAAACGAAACAACAAATGTTAATGGCATTACAAGTATTGAAGTTGCTCCTAATCCATTTAATGAAACCACTGTATTTACTATTCATTCCTCCACAGCCAATCAAGTATATACATTCGAAATGATGGATGTTTTAGGAAAACATGTTCGAGAAATAAAAGATATACATGAACACCAATTTACCATCTCACGTAATGGAATAAAAGATGGATTGTATTTTTATAAAGTGATGAACAACGAAGGAGTAATAGGAATAGGAAAAGTAATAATTAAATAAAACAAACAATAATAAGAAATGAAAAAAATCTATCTAGTATTAACAGCCATAGCTGTATTTACAATTACCAAATCAAATGCACAAGTTTATTCGCAAGGAGATGTTACGGTGGTACTTCAACCTTCCGCTTCACACGATTCTACTACTTGTTCCAGTCAAGGACAAATGATGTACATGATTACAATCAACAATTCGTTTGTTGGTGATTCAGTAAAAGTAAAAGATATGTTCGGAGGATTTATTGTTTACGAAGAAGCGAACACTACTGGACAAAATCCGTGGAATGTATTTGCTCCTGTATTCAATGCTTTTGGAACTGTTACTGATGATCAAGTTTTCGGCAACACTGCCACATTTGGAGGTTCAGTTAATAAAGTAATTTCAGGACCTGATACCATTTTCAATATAAATAATATTTATCAAATACCAGTTCCTAATCCATGTCAATATGGAAGTGTTTCGGGCAATGTATATGTTGATTATAACAATGATTGTTCGTTCAATGTTAGTGATGTTGCTTTAACATCTGTTGCAGTAGCTACAACAGAAAACTTAAATAGTCCTTCCATGTCGAGTACAAGTTATTATGGTTACAGCGATGGAAGTGGAAATTACACAATGAATGCATTACAAACCTGGATGACAAATTATACTGTGTCAATACCTGCATATTATCAATTTATTTTTCCAAGTAGTAGTTGTTCTCCTGTAGTATTTAACTACTCCACTTTACCTCAAGCCAATGTTAATTTTTCACTTCAATGCACTAGCTTGATGGATGTACAATGTGGAGCAGGTTCGCAAGGAGTTGTTCGTCCTAACCAACCATTTATTTTATCTCCTTATGTAAATAACACAGGATGCGATATAGGTTCAGGATTATTGAAATTAGTTCTTGATCCGAATGTGGTATATAATTCAGCATTGAGCAGCAATCCTGCATCTGTTGTAGTTGGCGATACATTAATTTGGTCGTATTATAACCTTACTAGTTTAAGTAATGGAGCATATTGGAATAGTTTCTTTGCAGGTGTTCACCTTACTCCTAATTCTTCAGTAACTTCAGGAAGTACTCTTTGTTTCAGAGTTTTTACCACCCTACCTTTTGGTGATGTTGACCCAACCAATAATGATGTTAGTTTTTGTCTACCAGTAGTTAACTCGTATGATCCTAATCTTAAAGAAGTAAGTCCAAAAGGAACAGGAATTGCAGGGAATATTCCTGTAATTACCGATGAACTTACGTATACAATCCATTTTCAAAACACGGGAACAGCACCTGCTATTAACATTTCAGTAATTGATACCTTAGATACTGACATCTCTTCTGCAAGTCTAAAAATACTTGGCACAAGTCATCTAGCTACTCCACAATGGTTAGCACCAGGTGTTGTAAAATTTGTATTCAACAATATTTATCTTCCTGATAGTACTAGCAACGAGCCTCTAAGTCATGGATTTGTTCGTTTTAGCGTGAAATTAAATTCAGGTTTACCTGTAGGAACAGTTATACAAAACAGAGCGAGTATTTATTTCGATTCCAACCCTGCTATTGTTACCAATAGAGTTACGAACACGCTTTCAAGTGGACTTGGTATAAACGAAATGTCAAGTTCAAATGGAATGATATCTGTCTATCCTAATCCAATGAGTGAGGATGCTCGATTTGTAATCCAATCAGATAACCTATCTGATACATATTCTTTTGAATTGACAGATGTATTAGGAAAAGAAGTAAAATCTATCAAGGCAATTAATACAAAGGAATTCACCATTTCTCGTTCAGGCTTGATAAGTGGTGTATATTTCTACAAAGTTCTTTCTTCTAAAGGAACAATTGGAGTTGGTAAACTAGTAATTGAATAATTACCGAAAGTTAGTTCGAAGGGTTTTATAAAAACAAAACAGCCACACTTAATATAGTGTGGCTGTTTTGTTTTAATACGATAGTTGCTTTATTAGCGAGTAACAACAAATTTCTTGGTAGAAATAATTTTATCGTCAATTAATAGAGAATAAAAATAAACCCCTGCAAATAAATCATCGGTAGCTACTTTAGCTATACCTTGTTTATCATTAAGATTGATTTCTTTTACTTCTTTTCCAAGCATATCATAAAAAACAATTTTAGCTTTCTTACCATTTGCCGAAACATCATACTTAATAATAGCATTACCTGAAGCAGGATTAGGAAAAACATTTGAAATCTCTCCATCAGCTTTCAATTCGTTAACGCCAGCACCAGTAGGATCGTATTGAATTGTAAATCCTGTAGTATCGGCAGGGAAAGTTGTTGTATTAGTATTGTATATTTTATAATGTACTTTTCTAATTACAGTAGAAGGTCCTGAAACAAAATGAATATGCATGCCTCCTTGTGCAAAATTAACGGAGTCTCCAGAAGCTATGTTCTCATTATAGGTTGAAACATTCGCAGGATAACCATAACAAGTTCCTCCCCAACAAAACTGAGTTGAATCTTGGGTATCCATTACAAGAATGGTTCTTCTCACTTTATAACTGCCAGAAGAGCTATTGGTATTCAAAACCAAGAATTCGTTGTCAGCATAGGAGTTAGGCAAAAGGCTAACATGATATACTGTTTCTGTAACATTATTATGAGCCAAATCTTTTATAACAACGCCTTGTCCAAAAGTAAGAAAGTGAGTTGATAATATCAAGATACTAGTAATTATTTTTTTCATCTTTTTTGATTTTTAAAATTTATTATTTAACTAAATGAAGAGCAAAAGTAATATTATTTTTTGTGGAAAACTATCAAAAAACTGATTTTAATTTGGTTTTATAGAAATTAGACACAAAAATTTGCATTTATAAATAACATAGTGTACGTTTGTACTCATTAATTTTATAAATAACTAAAACCTCTTTTAAAATGAAAAAAATTTTACTCTTTGTTACTGCAATAACTTTAACGTTTTCAGCAGTTGAAAGCAAGGCACAACTTGCTACCGGAAGCATTGCTCCCGATTTTACATTCCCTGATTTAAATAGCAATACACAGCATCTGTATGCTTTGCTTGATTCAGGATATACCGTTTTTATTGACGTTTCTGCTGCATGGTGCGGTCCTTGTTGGAATTACCATACAGGTGTTACAGCTGGTACAGTAGTTGGTGGAGTAACCGTTCCTGCTTTGGAAGGTCTTTATGCTGCTCATGGTCCAAATGGTGACAACAAAGTGAGAGTAATGTACATTGAAGGAGAATTAACCAATACTACTGCTCAATTGAACGGTGTTGCTGGATCGTGTTCTGCTTGTACCACTCAAGGAAACTGGGTTGCAGGTACCCTATATCCAATAGTTGATTTATCAACTGCAACTCCGGGAGCTTCTGCATTTGAAACCGCTTATGCTATCCATTATTTCCCTACTGTGTATATGGTTTGTCCTGACCGTTCAATCACAGAAGTTGGCCAAGTAAATACAGCTACTCTTTGGACTGATGCAGGTTCTTGTTCTGCAGCTACTACATCTATC
This sequence comes from Bacteroidota bacterium, assembly GCA_037131555.1. Taxonomy (GTDB): domain Bacteria; phylum Bacteroidota; class Bacteroidia; order 2-12-FULL-35-15; family 2-12-FULL-35-15; genus 2-12-FULL-35-15. The sequence goes on along the minus strand of JBAXQU010000005.1, from coordinate 19,978 downwards.
GATGCTGAAATGATGAACTCGAATTCTTTAAATCTTGCTTTGGCTTCTTGTGATAGCGTTATGCCTTCATTTAGGATTGGAAATGTTGGATTGACCACATTAACTTCTTGTACTGTTACATTGCAAGTGGATGGAGTAACTCAAAAAGTGATGAACTGGACAGGAAGTCTTGCCACGTATGCTAATGCAACTATAACAGGTTCTAAAGTTGGTTCTTCTGTTGCCGGTTCTCATACAATAACTGCTATTTGTTCAAATCCAAATGCAACCGTTGACCCTAATTCTGCTAATAACTCAACAACTTCAAGTTTCCTTGTTTATCCTGCTGTAGGTGGGTCGATGGTTTCAGAATCATTCGAAACTGCTGGTATTCCAACTACATTTATGCTTACTCCTGGTACTGATGGTTCAGTATGGCAAAATGCAACTGTAGGTTGCAATTCTAATGCAAGTACTGGTGTTGCTTTTTACAGTATCGGATCTGGTGTAATTGATTTAATGGGTTTGCCTTCACAATCGTTTTTAGGTACAAATACTGCATCCATGACATTTGATGTTGCACATGCACAATACCAAACTGAAGCTGATAAATTAGAAGTTCAAGTTTCTACCAATTGTGGAACTACTTGGACATCTGTTTATACTAAATCTGGTGCTACATTGGCAACTTCCGCTGCAACTAGTGCTGCTTATGCTCCAGCCACCGCTGCTGATTGGAGACATGAAACAGTTGGTTTAAGCGCTTATGCTGGTCAGGCTGCTGTTTTGGTTCGTTTCAAAGCAACTTCAGCTTATGGTAATAACCTTTATGTTGATAATATAAACTTCTCAACTTCTTCTGGAATTCAAGAAATTGGTAATAATGTTGAATATGTAAATATTTATCCAAACCCTGTTTCTGATGAAGCTACAGTAAGCTTTAGCTTAACTGTGTCAAATGATGTAACTATTTCTTTGATGAACGCACTTGGTCAGGTTGTTAAAACTGATAACTTAGGTAAACTTGCATCTGGGTTAGCTAACTACACAATTAATACTTCTACTTTCAACAATGGATTGTATTTCTTGAATATCAATGTTGGAGGTACTACCATCACTAAAAAAGTTACTATTAGTAAATAATTAGTAACTCATTAAAATAAATCAGCAGTATGGTTCAATTTTTGACTCATTACTGCTGATTTGTTTTTTATGGTAATCAAAAAATAACACGATTTATGAAAAAAATAGTTATTGGCATTCTTTCGTTTATGATCTTAACTAACCTATCGACTGCTCAAACTATCGCAGCAGCTGATGTAAAAACGGTAGATGGAAAAACAGTAAACACATCTAAATTTACTAATGACGGCAAACCAATTATCATCAGTTTTTGGGCTACTTGGTGCAAGCCATGTAAAAAAGAATTAGATGCCATTGAAGAAAATTATACTGAATGGCAAAAAGAAACAGGAGTAAAACTTATAGCAATATCAATTGACGATGCCCGAAGCGCCAGTAAAGTGGGTACAGAAGCAAAAAGCCATTCATGGGATTATGAAATTTATGTAGACGAAAATCAAGATTTCAAACGTGCGATGAATGTAAATAATGTGCCTCATACATTTGTTGTGGACGGAAAAGGGAATGTGGTATGGCAACACAATTCTTATGCAGAAGGAGATGAGAACCATCTTTTCGAAGTGATTAAGAAAGTGGCTAAAGGAGAAAAGGTAACTGAATAAAATTAAATAACCATTCATTCTTGTGAGAAACAATACAAAACTATTTCTCTTCGCAATTACATGCGGAATTCTTACTAGCAATCATTTAATTGCGCAATCCATTCAAAACAATTTTAGCAACATAACCCTTGGTGAGGTACATGGAAACATACAATTGGATGCACAATATTACATTCCTGATTCTACCATTGGTGCACCTAAGGTCCCTGAGAAAATGCTTTCTAATGGATTTGCTAACATCAATTACACAAGAGGTAAATTCACGGCTGGTATTCGTTACGAAAGTTATTTGAATGCACTTCAAGGTTTTGATGCCCGTTACCAAGGTAATGGTTTAGAATACCGATTTGCTTCTTATAAATCAGATGCCCTAGAAGTAACAATTGGTAATTTTTACCAACAATTTGGAAGCGGTTTAGTGCTTCGAAGTTATGAAGAAAGAGGACTTGGTTTTGATAATGCATTAGATGGATTCAGACTAAAATACGAACCTATAAAAGGTGTCTATTTAACAGGATTAACAGGCAAACAACGTTCATTTATGACTTATGGAACTGGCGTGGTAAGAGGTTTTGACGGTGAAATGCAAGTAAATGAAACATTTGCAAAATTATCTGATAAGAAATTAAAAGTAATGATTGGAGGAAGTTTTGTTAGTCGATTTCAATCGGCAGACAACCCTTCGTTAGTGTTACCTGAGAATGTTGGAGCATCTGCTGGAAGGTTTCAATTAAGTAGAAATAATTTTAATTTGAATGGAGAATTTGCTTCAAAAATAAATGACCCCAATGCGACAAACAATAAAATTTATCGACCAGGGGATGCACAATTGCTAACTGCAAGTTATGCAATGAAAGGGTTTGCCGTTTCTGTGAGCGCAGAACGCTCAGACAATATGAATTTTCGATCAGATAGAAACGCAACTCTTAACAATTTACTATTGAATTATACACCAGCTTTAAATAAAAACCACACATACAGTTTATTAACTTTTTATCCTTATGCTTCCCAACCTAATGGAGAATTTCAATCTTCAGAAGAGGTAAATTGGAAGGCAATAAAAAAATCAAATTACAAATTAGACATTACAGTGAATTATTCTGCTGCAAACGATCTTGATACAACACATTCCCTATCAGTTGATGAAGCTCATAATTTTCAAGGATATAAAACAAAGTCCTATTCTTTTGGTAAAACCACCATTTTCCGTGACTTTTATGTAGAAGTAAATCAGAAATTTGGTAAAAAGTATAAAGCTTCTTTAATTTATTCTTATCAAGAATATAACAAGGGTATTATTCAAGAACCTGGAGCACCTACTATTTATTCAAGCATAATTGTTGCTGATTTGACTTATCGCATGCAAGGTGAAAAAACTGTGAGAGTTGAACTTCAGAATTTAAGTACAAAACAAGACAAACATGACTGGGCACAAGCCATGGTCGAATACACTTATAATACTAATTGGTTTGGTGCACTACTTGACCAATATAATTATGGTAATGAAATATCGAAGGAACGTTATCATTATTATAGTGCAACAATTGGTTATACAAAAAATGCAAACCGAATTACATTGAGCTATGGCAAACAGCGTCAAGGAATATTTTGTGTAGGAGGGATTTGTCGTCAGGTACCTGCATCTAACGGAATAACTTTAAGTGTAACAAGTAGTTTTTAAACAGAAAATAATTAGATAAAATGAAAAAAGCAATATTTACAAGCCTTATTTCAGCTAGTTTATTATTCGCTTCTTGCGATTATGTAAGCAACCCTTACCCAGAAAAGAACGCCAACATAAGTGATACAGCCACGTGCTTGTCAGTAACCTTTCCTGTTGTCACTTCACATATTAAGAAACTATTAATAGAGGATTATACTGGACATACTTGTCCCAATTGTCCAAGAGCTGCAAGAAATATAGACACTTTAGAAAACCAACATCCTGGACAACAAGTAATAGTCTTAGCGATACATGCTGGAAGTTTAGCCGCTCCCACACCTGGATTTGGAGGCTCAAGTACAAACGATTTTATTGAAGACTACAGAACTACTGTAGGAAACACCTATGATGCATTCTTTAAATGTTCAACAAGTGGTCTACCGAGTTTATTAGAAAACAGAAAAGATTATAATTCTGTTGACTTAACACACCTGAAGAGTTACATTTCGATACCTAGTGACGTGGCACCGTATCTGACAGAACCTTCAGTAGTTGATTTACAAATCAAATTAAATTATGACACTACAAATAGAAAACTTTGTTGTGCCATTCGAGATTCATTCTTAACTACTGTAACAGGCAATTATAAATTAGTATCACTACTAGCTCAAGACAGTTTGATTAGTTTTCAAGATGATATTGACCATGGGCTTGTTTCAAACTACATATTCAATCATGTACTTCGTGATGCAATCAATCCAACAGGAGCTTGGGGAGAAACACTCGTAACAGGTGGAGCTGTTTCGGGTTTGACTCAAATTCGTCATTTTGCCTATACATTACCAAATTCTTTCAACAATATAACTTGCATTCCGAAAAATTGCAAAATAGTAGCTTTTATTTACAATACTGCCACATGGGAAATCATTCAAGCGGAAGAAGCAATTATTCCGTAATGGTTATATTTCACAACACTCTTTAGAAATGCTGAGCATTTCAAATTCCATTCAATCTTTCAATGACACAAAAATTTAAAGAATGAAACAAAAAATAGTAGTTGCAATCACCGGTGCAAGCGGAGCAATTTATGCTAGCATTTTGCTCGAAAAACTAAAAGCCATAAGTCAGCAAATTGAGGAAATTGGAGTAGTAATGAGCGACAATGCTAAAGCTGTATGGAATTTTGAACTTGGCAATGTAGATTATGAGAAAATGCCTTTTAAAATTTACAATAAAAATGATTTTTTTGCGCCATTCGCATCTGGTTCAGCAAAATATAACACAATGATTATTTGTCCTTGCAGCATGGGCACACTTGGACGCATTGCCTCTGGAATTTCTAATGATTTAACTACTAGAGCTGCAGATGTGATACTCAAAGAACGAAGAAAACTTATTTTAGTAACTAGAGATAGTCCTTTAAGCCTTATTCATATTAACAACATGAAATCAGTAACAGAAGCTGGTGGTATAATTTGCCCAGCATCTCCTTCGTTTTACAACAAACCAACGACCCCTGAAGAAATTGCGTCTACAGTGATAAACCGAGTAATAGATTTGTCCGGATTAGAAAATGATTCGTATAGGTGGGGAGGAGAGAATTAGCAAGAAAAGTGAATCGAATCATCTTCAATTTCTTGTTTTCAAATTATGGTTGTTAAAAAAATCAGTGCATTGATTTTATATGCTAATAAAATTCAAATATTATTTTGAGAAGGCATTACATTTAGCAAACATTACATATTCAAATTTATGAAAGCGAAACCGGCAACAACAAACAATAATATCGTTACCGCTATTTTCTCCCTTCGAGAATATTGAGAGAATGAGGGATAAGGTTTCTGTAAAAATAACTCTACCTTTGTTCTGATAAAAAATAGAATTAGATGGAGATAAATGTTCGTGAAGACTATTCGTTGAAAAATTTAAACACCTTTGGAATAGATGTTTCTGCTAGATATTTTATAGAAGTTAGTAATTTGTATGAAATAAATCAAGCGTTTGAAGATTCTCGCTTTTTGAAATGCAGTAAGCTAATCTTGGGGGGGGGGAGTAATGTATTGTTCACTAAAAATGTGGATGGTCTAGTAATCAAGAATGCGATTAAAGGCATTGAGTTGGTTGATGAAGATGAAGAACATTACTTTGTGAAAGCTAATGCTGGTGAAGTATGGCATCAACTGGTGATGTATTGCGTTGAACATAATTATGCAGGGTTAGAAAATCTTTCACTTATTCCTGGTTATGTTGGCGCAAGTCCGATGCAAAATATTGGGGCATACGGAATGGAACTTAAAGATTCTTTCAAGGAACTCGAAGCATGGAACATTAAGGATAAGTTCATACAAAAATTTAACAAGGATGAATGTAAGTTTGGCTACAGAGAAAGTGTCTTTAAGCGCGAATTGAAAGATCAATATCTGATTACATCAGTAACCCTTCAACTAAACAAAAAACCCAACTACAATGTTAACTATGGTGCCTTAGAAAAAGAGTTGGAAGCAATGGGAATTCAAAATTTAAGTATTAGTGCAATAAGCAAAGCTGTGTGTGCGATAAGAAATAGCAAACTGCCCAACCCTTCTGAAATAGGAAATGCAGGAAGTTTTTTCAAAAACCCTGAAGTCAAGCGATCCAAGTTTGACGACATGAAAACAGAATTCCCAAATATCGTTGGTTATGAGTTAGAGAATGGCAATTTTAAACTTGCGGCAGGTTGGCTCATTGAACAATGTGGATGGAAAGGTAAAACAATAGGAGATGCAGGTGTTCATAAATTACAAGCTCTAGTGTTGGTGAATTATGCAAATGCAAGAGGAAGTGAATTGTTGGATTTGTCGGAGCAGATTATGAATTCTGTGAATACAAAATTTGGAGTTGAACTAGAAAGAGAAGTAAACATTTATTGAAGTAGACTTTTATGTTGAAAACCCAAAATAAATTCCTACCCTGATTTATTTAGAAATAATAATCAGAAAAAACTATGTAATCAAATATTTAGTTCTGATTACATTGATGTGATGCACTGTATGACCCGCAATAAAAAATAACATTGCCCTCACTGAAATGGACTTCCCGTTAGCGACTCCAACTTCATCTAAAGCTTCTTTATCAAGTCGCTTGAATAATGAGAGGTTAGATTCACGCACCACAGCAAATTCATGAGCCAAATCGTATAGTGTTCTTGAATTAAATTTTGCATTTTTCACATAATCTATATCATCATATCCAGGTAATGGGGTTTTGTCTTTTCTTGCAAAACACAATGCACGATAAGCCATGATGCGCTCTGTATCTATTATGTGGCCAATCACTTCCTTTGGTGTCCATTTGTCAGGAGCATAAACAAAATCTTCGTTTTCTTCTGTAAAGCTTGAAATGAGTTCCTGAAAGTCAATGACTTGATCTTCCAGTACTTTTAATATATTATCACCTACTATTAAGTTGATATATTTATTGAAATATTCAGGATATTCTACTGATTCAGGTCGTTTCATAAATAAAGAATATTAATTAAGTCTTTGAGGGATTATTAATTCAAATTCAGGAATAGTAACAACAAAGTGAGTTTTGTCAATCTGCCTTTCCATCAAATAGGTACCTTTCATCTTTCCCATATCAGAGTTCAAACTGCATGCTGATTCGTATTCGAATATTTCTCCTGGCTCCAAAATCGGTTGTTCACCGACTACACCTGGCCCATCTACCACACTATTTTCACCGGAAGAATCGAAAATTTCCCAATGCCTAGTCAATAACTGCACTGTATATTCACTTTTATTCTCAATACATATTCTATATGAGAAAAGATAATGACGGTGTTCTATTACTGAGTGTTCTATTTGATATTTGGTATCAACACTTATGTGTATGCCATGCGTTATTTTACTTGCCTGAGTTCCCATAACAAAATTTAAGGGTTAATGTTTGGTTTCGAATCGCAATATTAATCAATTCTTTTTCATCTGACAATAATTTTACCATTACATTTTTCATTTACCTCAATTTCCAAAATATAAAATTGTCTAAATTTCTTTCTTGCATTTTTGAAATTAATGAGGTAATTTTGGATGTTTAATTGAAACCCTAGATTTTGATTTATACGTTTTGAAATGGTATTGTAAATATATTTTCATTATTTATTATTTCTCTTTCGTCAATGAAGGGATGTCTCAACATGTTAAAACTCCTGTTTTGGAAACAAGTGTGAAATTCACAGAAAACAAAACACAATGGGACAAAAGAATAAGATTCCGCGCACAATTGGATGGCGGGGTACTTTTCTTGCAAAACAATTGTTTTACATATAATTTTTACGATAAAGAAACTTTGCGTAATAATCATATTGGAAAACGAACAGAAAAGTCAATTTTAGGACGTTCAACGATACGTTCGCATGCCTTTCGTATGAGTTTTCAAAATGCTAAAAATGCACCAAAAATTTCGACCGGGAAGGCTACTTCTGATTACTGCAATTTCTTTATTGGGAATAATAAAAGCCATTGGTCAGGAGGAGTAAAAAATTTCAGAGAAGTCTTTTATAAAGGTTTGTATCAAGGAATTGATATGCAAGTGCTAGGTATGGAGAATAGTGTAAAATATAATTTCATTGTTGCTCCGCATGCAAATACGGATGAAATCAAATTATTATACGAAGGACTTGAAAGGATTCAACTGAACAAAGGAGCCTTAACACTCACCACTTCAGTAAATGAAATGCAAGAACAAGCGCCAATAGCTTACCAAATTATTGATGGGAAAAAAGTCGAAGTGCTTTGCGATTTTGTGCTCCAAGATAAGGTGGTTCAATTCAAGTTTCCAAATGGGTATAATAAGAATTTTGAGTTGATTATTGACCCTATATTGGTATTTGCTTGTTCTTCGGGTTCGTTAGCCGACAATTTCGGAATGACTGCTACCTTTGATGCTCAAGGTAATTTATATTCTGGTGGTACTTGTTTCAATCAGGGATTCCCCACAACACTAGGTGCTTACGACACTTCATACAATGGGAATGTTCAGCCAGGCCGAACAGATGTAGTTATTACAAAATATGATTCATCTGGAACTTTTTTAAAATATTCAACTTATTTGGGAGGAACCACAAGTACGGAGATTGTTACAAGTTTGATTGTAGATAGGCAAGATAATCTATTAATTTATGGTGCTACTGGCTCATCTGATTTTCCAACCACATCTAATGCTTTTGACACTACTTTTAACGGAGGTACTTATTTAAGTTTTTATTTTAATGGAACCACTTTTGGTGGAGGTACCGATATTTATGTCGCAAAGTTCAATCCTTTAGGTACAACTATTCTAGCCTCAACTTATTTAGGAGGAAATGGTAATGATGGCGTAAATACAAATAATGATACTGTTCTAATTGGGGCTAATACTTGGGAATATCCATTAGACTCTTTGCAATACAATTACGGTGATCAATATAGAGGAGAAATCAATGTCGACTCTATGGGTAATGCCTATGTTTCAAGTTCTACTCGCTCAAATGATTTCCCTATTGTAAATGGATTTGATAACACATTGGGCGGTAAACAAGATGCTGTAATTTTCAAATTGAATTCCAATTTCTCACAACTTATTTGGAGTTCCTATCTTGGAGGAAGCGATAATGATGCTGGTTATGCTTTAGCTTTAGATGATTCGCTAAATGTGTATGTAACTGGTGGCACACGTAGCACAGATTTCCCAACCACTTCAGGTGTTCTTAAACCTAATTATTCAGGGGGAAAAGCGGATGGATATGTTGCGAAAATCAAAAAAGACGGAACAGCTATTCTCTGTGCTACTTACTGGGGAACTAGCAGCTATGACCAAACCTATTTTGTACAATTGGATCAAGGTTCAAATGTATATGTGGTAGGGCAAACAGAAGGCTCTATGCCAATAAGTGCAGGTGTATATCACAATTCTGGAAGTGGACAGTTCATTACAAAAATGAATAAGACCTTAAACACATTGTCTTTTTCAACTGTATTCGGAAACGGCAATGGAATGCCTAATATCTCACCGGCAGCATTTCTTGTTGACGACTGTGGGAACATTTACGTAAGTGGATGGGGAGGAAATATAATAACGGGAATTGCAACCAACGGAATGCCTCTCACCTCAAATGCAATTCAACCCTCAACGGATGGATTTAATTTTTATTTATTTGTACTTTCTCCAAATGCCACTTCACTGGTATATGCAACTTATTTTGGAGGACCACTTAGCAGAGAGCACGTGGATGGAGGAACCAGTCGTTTTGATAAAAAAGGAATTGTTTATCAATCGGTATGTGCTGGATGTGGGGGGAATGACGACTTCCCGGTAAAACCTGGATGTTGGCCATATACATCTCCAAATTATTCAACCACTACAGGAATTAATTTTTCGAGTAATTGCAACAATGGAACATTTAAATTTGATTTTCAGGTACCTCCAGTTGCCGCACAATTCACAGTTGATAGCTTAAACGGATGCGCCCCTTACAGTATCACTTTCCATAATCAAAGTACTTCTTGGGGAAATTATCTATGGAACTTTGGTAATGGCGACACCACTTCTATAATATTCAACCCAACGCACGTATTCTCAATTCCAGGAACATATTCAGTTTCCTTAGTGGTGAATAATGGCACTTGTGTTATGGCAGATACTGCTATTCACAATATTGTTGTTTATGAAAGCATAACTAGTAATTTTGATTTTATAAATACTCCTTGCACAAATATACTTCAACTGTATGATTCATCACATACCGCTCCTGTTAATTGGCAATGGAATTTTGGTGATGGTCAGTTGTCTAATGTTCAGAACCCAATTCATGTTTATGCAAACACTGGTAATTATAACATAAGTCTCATTTCAGCAAATATTCATGGATGTAAAGACACCACTATTATTCAATTCGATAATTTGTCAGGTATCTCAGTAAATGCACCTACTAGTGTTTGTACTGGAAACAGCACTGAATTATTAGCTTCTGGAGGCATTAGTTATTCTTGGGCACCAGCCATTAACTTGAGTTCCCCTTCAATTGCGAACCCAACTGCGAGTCCTGCAACCACAACTACTTACACAGTTTCAATAACTTTTGTTAATCCTCAAAATGATACCTGCACACAACAATTAACTACAATGGTTTCAGTTTATACACCTGCTACTTTCCCTTTAGTAGCCACTAGTGATAAAGATACAATAAGTAACGGTCAATCAACGATTCTTCATGCGCTCACCGATACTACCTTAAGTGTTATTTGGAGCCCAGCTCTGGGATTAAATTCAACCGCTTCCTTTAACCCGATAGCTTCACCAACCGTAACAACAACATATACTGTTACCATTTCCGATTCCTCTGGTTGCCCTAAGACAGCCGTAATTACTGTATATGTAGTCTCTATGAAATGTAACCTTGATGATGTCTTTGTTCCGAATACATTTACACCAAATGGAGATGGGACAAATGATGTTTTGTATGTCAGAAGTAATAGTTTATCTTCCGTTTATTTTGCTGTATACGATAGATGGGGAGAGTTGATATTTGAAACAACTGATATTAAAATTGGTTGGGATGGTATCATAAAAGGAGAACCTGCTAGCCCTGATGTTTTTGCTTGGTATATAAAGGCTACATGCTACAATGGTGAGGAATTAAAAAAGAAAGGTAATGTTACCTTGATAAGATGATTCGAGATCAAGAAAAATGAATAAAGCTATTCGAATATTTTTTATATTAAAAGGGGTGATGTCGCTTTCATTTGCTCAGGATATTCATTTTTCTCAATTTAACAATTCTCCTCTAAATCTTAATCCTGCTCAAACAGGTTTATTTAATGGAGATTGGCGCTTTGTCGGAAATATGAGAAATCAATGGTCAAGTGTGCCAGTTCCATACCGAACATTTTCATTATCCACAGACACTCGTTGGAAGAACGAAATTCTGCAAGGTATCCCAGCAGTTGGTCTATTAATAAATACGGACAAATCGGGAGATTCGAAACTGACCACTACCAACGTTTTGCTACCAATTGATTATATCAAAAAATTAAATAAGGATTCTACTCATTTTATTTCATTAGGCATACAACCAGGAATGACAACTAAAAGTTTTAACCCTTCAAATCTTTCGTTCGACAACCAATATGATGGTGATGCTTATAATCCAGCCCTAGCAAGTGGTGAAAATTTTTCATCTTATCGAATCACATATCTTGACATTGGCGGAGGCATTGCATATTTATACAAAATGAACAACAGAAAAATGGTTAATGTGGGTATCTCTCTTCAACACTTGACTCGCCCCAAACAGAAATTTTTTAGCGATGGAACTGATCGCTTAGATATAAAAACGGCTTTTAGTGGAATGAGTGAGTTTCCTGTATCCGAACAATTGGATTTAGTGCCCTCCTTCATTTATCAGCATCAAGGAAAGTACAATGAAACAATGGTTGGAAGTTTTGCTAAATATATACTTACTCCTGTTGACGGTATGACCTCTGCTATTTCGTTGGGTGCGTTTTACCGATTAAAGGATGCTTTCATTATTGCAGCTACAATGGATTATAGGAACTTTAATGTTGGAATGAGTTATGACATCAATACATCTAAGCTATATGCAGCAACAAATCATAGAGGAGGTTTCGAGATTTCAGTAATCTACATTTTCAAAAAGGTAATACCTTTTGTTGCAAAAAAACGTGTTTGCCCTATATATATGTAATTGACATTTCGGTTTAGTGACTAATCAGTGAGTTTTATTTTATAAGATGAATTAGAATCTTTTTCTCCAGCTTATCGTAAACAGCCAAAGCAATAAGGCAGCCCACACTATTCGCAATAAAATCGAACACATCTGCCGAGCGTTCAATAAAAATTGTTCCTTGCATGATTTCTAAGAGTCCTCCGTAAATGATACAAGTGATAACAGAAAAGGACTTTGCATAAAGTTGAAGAGAAGAGAAAAGCGTCTGTAGTGAAAATCCACGTACCGTAAGTAAAAGAAGAACAAAAAATATCCCCGCATGAACAAATTTATCGAAACTTAGGAGTTCCAGAAAAGAAATATGCGGAATGCCCCTTCCAGGCATTCCGCATAAAACAAGAATAACCAAAGCCCAAACTATGGACCATTTGGTATATTTAAAAAACATAGTTGGTTGGTGAATTATTAAGAAGGTTAGGCTTTTACTTAACTAAAAACAGTAAAACACTCGTTCTTAAAACTCATTAATTAATGTCCTATTAAAGCTTTGTAGTCATTAGCTGATAACAATGAATTTACTTGTGAAGCGTCTGTCATTTCAACTCTAATCATCCAGCCATTTCCGTAAGGATCATTATTCACCGCATCTGGTGTTGTGTCCAAACCTTTGTTAACTTCTTTAATAACCCCTGAAACTGGCATAAACAAATCAGAAACAGTTTTAACTGCTTCCACTGTACCAAAAATCTGTTCATGTGCAATTTCTTCACCTAGAGTTGTGATATCTACATAAACAATATCACCTAATTCACTCTGTGCAAAATCTGTAATTCCAACAAATGCAACATTACCTTCAACACGTATCCATTCGTGGTCTTTTGTGTACTTCAAATTCTCTGGGAAATTCATAATAATCTATAATTTTTATTTTTAATATTTTGCAAATTTATAGTTAATTCTCAAATGGCAATGTTTTTTTTAACTAGTTGTTTGCTTTAAGCTGAAAGTACCGAGGTAAGCGTCTACTGATAGACTTAGAACAAAAAGTTACGGGTAAGGTTATTTTTCGTATAATTGCAGACAATTTTTAAAAATAAAAAATGAGTAAAATAGCATTAATTACAGGAGTAACAGGTCAGGATGGCGCTTATTTAGCCGAATTGTTGCTAGGCAAAGGTTATATTGTACATGGAATCAAGCGTAGAAGCTCAATGTTTAATACAGGACGTATTGATCATTTATATAAAGACCAACATGAGAAAAAAGTAAACTTCTTTCTTCATTATGGTGACTTGACAGATTCAACTAGCTTAATCCGCATCATTCAAGAAGTACAACCTGACGAAATATATAATTTGGCTGCACAATCACATGTGAAAGTATCTTTTGAAACTCCAGAGTACACAGCTAATGCAGATGCAATTGGAACATTGCGTATTTTGGAAGCAATTCGCATATTGAAGATGGAGAAGAAAACTCGTTTTTATCAAGCTTCAACTTCCGAAATGTATGGATATGTGCAAGAGATTCCTCAGAAAGAAACAACTCCTTTTTACCCTCGTTCACCCTATGGAGTTGCAAAAGTTTATGGTTTCTGGATTACTAAGAACTACCGTGAAGCTTACAATATCTTTGCTTGCAATGGTATTTTGTTTAATCACGAAAGTCCGATACGAGGAGAAACATTTGTAACAAGGAAAATAACACGAGCTGTTGCAAAAATTCACTTAGAGTTACAAGAAAAGCTATACCTTGGAAACCTTGATGCTGAGCGCGATTGGGGACACGCAAAAGATTATGTAGAAGGAATGTGGATGATGATGCAACAGGATGAACCAGACGATTTCGTATTAGCTACTGGCAAAAAAATTACGGTTCGCAAGTTTGTTGAACTAGCGTTCGATGAAGTAGGCATCAAACTAAAATGGGAAGGCAAAAACGAGCATGAGAAGGGAATTAATACTGCAACAGGCAAGGTGGTTGTAGAAGTTGACCCTGAATATTTCAGACCAACAGAAGTGGAGCTATTAATCGGTGATGCATCAAAAGCGAAGAAAAAACTTGGATGGGAACCAAAGCATACCCTTGAGCAATTAGTAAGTGAGATGGTTGATAGTGATATAAAATTATTCAAGAAAGATAAGTACTTACTTGAAGGTGGACATAAAATAATGAATTTTCACGAGTAGATGAACAAGGATTCTAAAATTTACATTGCTGGACATCGTGGAATGGTTGGTTCGGCCATACATAGAAAGTTAGAGAAAGAAGGTTTCACAAATATTGTTACTCGAACTTCAAAAGAGTTGGATTTAAGAAATCAGCAAGCAGTTGCTGATTTTTTTGCAAATGAGAAACCTGAATATGTTTTTCTTGCAGCTGCAAAAGTTGGCGGAATTGTGGCAAACAACACCTTTCGGGCTGATTTTATTTACGAGAATACAATGATTCAATCCAATGTTATTCATTTCTCGTACAAAAACGCTGTGAAGAAATTAATGTTTCTGGGGTCTTCGTGCATCTATCCAAAATTAGCACCTCAACCGTTGAGAGAAGAGTACCTATTAACTGGACTTTTGGAAGACACCAACGAACCTTATGCTATTGCAAAGATCGCAGGAATAAAAATGTGTGACGCTTATCGAAGCCAGTATGGATGCAATTTCATATCTGTGATGCCAACCAATCTTTATGGACAGAATGATAATTATGATTTAAACAATTCGCATGTATTGCCCGCTTTGATTAGAAAATTCCATACTGCAAAGATGAACAATTTACCAGCTGTAGAAATTTGGGGAACAGGTACTCCAATGCGTGAATTCCTTCATGCAAATGATTTGGCTGACGCCTGTTTTTATTTGATGCAAAACTACAACGAACTAGGACTCGTTAATATTGGAGTTGGCGAAGACATCACCATTAAAGACTTGGCTTTACTCGTAAAAAAGATTGTTGGTTATACAGGTGAATTAAAATTTGACACAACTAAACCAGATGGAACTCCCCGCAAACTAATGGATGTAAGCAAACTTCATTCTTTTGGATGGAAACATAAAATTAGTTTAGAAGAAGGCATTACTTCAGTTTACAACGAAGTGAAGAATATTCTTAAATCTTAAAATTTAATGAATCAACACTCTTAGTAAGAGTGAAAGAATGTGAGGAAATTAATAATGAAAAAAGTACTTTATATGCTCATCCTTTTTCCTGCAAGTATTTTTGCTCAGCAAAATGTGCAGATGAATAGAGAATGGGGATTAGAGTACGAAAGACAATTAAATTTAATTCATTCATCACATTCGTCTTCTGTAAATACAAATGACACTATAGGTAAATCAAACATTAGTCACCAGTTCGCTAAAGCTGACTCAGTAAGTGATGTTGACCTTTCTTGTTTTAAACCTTATATCACCAAATCGAAATTTTCTTCAAAAGACAAATCAAAAGGAACTTATCTCTACAGAAAATTCAGAGAAGAGAGTTTTGTGGTGGTGAACGACACCGCTGATAAATTCCGTTTGAATATTGACCCTCTTTTCAACTTTCAATTTGGAATAGATCGTGCCGATACGACTGGTGAAAAATTATACACCAACACGAGAGGTTTTATGGTGAGAGGTGGAATTGGAAATAAGTTTGCTTTTGAAACTTCCTTTTACGAGAACCAATCTACCTTCCCTCGTTACCTTGATTCATACATTGCTACCACCACCAAATTATTTCCTCAACCTGTTAATACTAACGAGAATTATGCGGTGATTCCTGGGCAAGGACGCTCGAAACCTTTTAAGAAGAATGGATATGACTATGCCATGGCTTCAGGATATGTTTCTTATACACCCAATAAATATTTCAACTTTCAAATTGGCAATGGCAAAAACTTTATTGGCGATGGTTATCGTTCTTTACTTCTATCCGATAATGCCTTTAACTACCCGTATGCAAGGATAACAACTACCTACAAGAATATTCAGTACACAAATTTGTACACTTCGTTTATGAATCTGACTGATGGTGGAGTTACCACTCCAGCCCATGTTGAGCGATTATTTCAGAAGAAGGTTGGTAGCTTTCAACTATTGAGTATGAATTTTTTCAAACGTTTGCAAGTCGGATTATTTCAAGGAATGATATGGGAAGCCGCAGATTCAACCAACCATCAACATGTAAACTTCAATACTTTCGATCCTGTGATTGGTGTGAATACTTTGAATTACGGCTTGCACAATACGAACAATATCGTGTTAGGTGCTACCATCAAAATTAAATTCACCAATAGCATTTCCATCTTTGGACAAGGCATGTTGGATGATGTGAACATAAAGAACGATAGAGGTGACAAGGTTAATAAGTATGGTTATCAAATAGGAATTAAGTATTTCGATTTGTTCACTATTAAAAACTTGCATCTTCAGTTGGAGTACATCAGTGTACGTCCTTACTCCTATTCTAGCACCAATCCAGAGCAAAGTTATACCCACTACAACCAATCATTAGCTCACCCTTTGGGAGCTAATTTCTACGAAGCTGTTGGTTTTATCAACTATCGCTTCAACAATTTTTTTGTTGAACTAAAAGGAAACTATGCTGTGAAAGGGGCTGATAGCTTGAACTTCAATTTCGGTAGCAATGTTTTCAAATCGGATAATGCTTATCCTATCTCACAAAACATGGAAAATGTGCAAACGACTCAAGGATTAAAAACTACGATAGTAACTGAAGACATTCATATTGGATACCTTCTGAATAAGTCATCCAACTTTAACATTGTGTTTGGTGTATCAAACCGAACCGATCAAACAGATAGAAAGACAAACAATACACAATGGGTGTACGTTGGTGTCCGAACATCTCTTACAAATTTATATTACGATTTTTAATAACCCTAACCCATGGAATTTTTAGTATTAGTATTTATTACAGCGTTTATGGTGGTATTGCTCGCCACTCCTTCTTTAATTAAGGTTGCTATTTTGAAACGATTATTTGACGACCCAACTGAAAAGCGAAAGCTTCACAAACATGCCATTCCCACAATCGGTGGTGTGATTTTATTTGCTGGAACCTTGTTCTCCTTTTCGCTTTGGTTTCCTCGAAATCTTATTCACGACCCCATCATCGAATTGAAAGCAATGGATGACTACAAATACATTGTTGCTACTTTGTTGCTCATGTTTTTTGTTGGAATAAAAGATGACATTATTGGTACTGCTCCTGTAAAAAAACTCATCGCACACATGATGGTGAGTATGATACTTGTTTTGATGGCCGACATACGTATTGTCAGTATGCATGGTATTTTTGGGATTCACGACCTGCCTTATTGGGCAAGTATTTTCTTATCCATCTTCACTTACATTGTGGTGGTAAATGCTTTCAATTTGATTGATGGTGTTGATGGTTTGGCGAGTGGCGTGGGATTAATTGCTACACTTGCGTTCGGCACTTGGTTTGCTTTTGTGGGCGATGCGGTGATGGCTGCTCTTGCGTTTGCATTAGCAGGTTCGTTGTTTGCATTTTTATTTTTCAATTTCTCGCCTGCTAAAATCTTCATGGGCGATTCGGGTTCATTAACGATTGGGCTCATCATTTGTATACTTTCCATCAAACTTATTTCGTACGATGTAAGCACCATTCCAAACGAATTCTTGCTTCACCTTTCGAAACCAATTTTTGCGATGGCTGTGTTGGTATATCCGCTTACAGATACATTGCGAATATTTGTTTATCGCACCATTCGTGGGTTATCACCATTCTCAGCCGACCGCAATCACCTTCATCACCGATTGCTCGACATTGGTTGTAGTCATGGGAAAACGGTGATTGTAATTTACATTGTCAATATATTTGTTATCGGCCTTTGTCTTTTTCTGAGTGTGCTTAGTCCTACTACTGCATTCGTCATCTTGTTTGCGGTGGTATTATTGCTAGCACAAATTCCAACCTTGCTGAAACGACAAAAAAACAAACGTGTTCATCATAAACAATGATTAAAAAAGGTACGCTATTCGTTGTTTTATTGATTTCCGTTTGCGGTGCTTTGCAAGCTCAGCAGATGAACTATACCTTGCAGCGCGACTATTTATGGGGCATTGATAAGTATTACAATAACAAAGAACAAAACTTTCAGACCTTTGTAAAACCATTTCGTTATGCTGATATTTATCAAATCAACGACTCCAATGCTACTTTCCCTAGAGGCTTTGTGGGCATCAAATCGGAAACGAAATCAAATGATAAAAATGAAGACAAATCGCGAATTGAAATTTCGCCTTTGGTGGTTGCCGAAACGGGTTATCAATTAGGTTCACTGTCGCGGATGACAAATGACTTAGCAATTGGAGCAAGTTTGAATGGTGACATTGGCAAAAAGTTTTCGTTCAATTTTAAAGCGCTTGCCGGAAGAGCTGTCTTCAACTCAAGCACCGATTCTATTGTACGACAAACTCACGTGGTGCCGGGCATGGGTTATGCGTATCGTGCCAATACCGATTCGTTGAATACCATGTATGCTTATCAATATTATTCGGGATACCTTTCGTATTCTCCCAATAAAATATTCAACTTTCAAGTGGGCAACGACAAACAATTTTGGGGAGATGGTTATCGAAGTTTGTTTCTGTCGGATGTAGCTGCTCCTTATCCTTACTTGAAAATAACTACCAATATATGGCACCTTACTTATGTGAACTTATACACCATGATGAAGGATGTTACCAACCCTTCGGGCATGAAAAGTGATTGGTTGAATAAATACGCTACGTTTCATTACTTGGGTTGGAATGTAACCAAACGAATAAACGTTGGTTTGTTCGAATCGATTGTGTGGCAAGGCAGCGACAGCACTCGCTACCGAGGCTACGATGTTAATTATTTGAATCCCGTTATGTTTTACAGACCAACGGAATATTCGCTTGGTTCTACCGACAACGCTTTACTTGGATTTAGTGTAAAAATTAAACTTTGGAAAAAACAACAAGTGTATGGACAGTTGCTATTAGACGAATTTCTGTTGAAGGAAGTAGGTGCCGATGTCAAACACGTTGTGCTATCCGACAATTCGGGCAAATGGGGTTGGTGGGCCAACAAACAAGCAGTTCAACTTGGCTTGAAGAGTTTCGATTTGTTTGGGTTCAATGGGTTGAATTTTCAAACCGAATATAATCTGGTGAGGCCTTATACCTACTCACATGGTAGTGTGCAGCAAAATTATGGACATTTCAACCAACCCTTGGCGCATCCCTTGGGTGCTAATTTCTGGGAACAATCTGCTTTTTTGAACTACCGCATCAAACGCTTTTTTATTGAAGCTAAACTGGTGTACGCTGTGTATGGGGCTGATAGCGCTGGAACCGATTATGGCAAAAACATTTTTATATCGTATACCAACCATCAGAGCCTTTATTACAACTTCACTACACAGGGTTTTCAAGCTACACTTATCACCAGTTCTTTGCGGGTGGCTTATGTGTTGGATGCTCGCATGAACCTAAAACTTGAACTTGGATTGGTAAACCGAACTATTAAAACGACATCCACCACACAACAAAGTCCAGGAATTTTCATAGCACTTCGCACTGACCTCTGCAACCTTTATTCGGATTATTAGGGCTTTTGGAGATGTGAGATGTGAGTATTGAGATATAAGATTTTCCTGCCACGAAGACACCAAGGCACAAAGCACCACATTCGTAAATTCGTACCATTCGTATTTCGTAAAGCCCTCTAACAACCAACAACTAAATCTCAAATCTCATATCTCATATCTCACATCTATTTGTGGCAGCCAGTTCATCACGCTTCGTTTCCTTTCCTCCTGCTTTCCCTTCCAATCTTTTTCTTTGCCCGAAAAGGTCAAAGAAAAAGGATTTCCACTTCAAT
>JBAXQU010000004.1:0-77288 GCA_037131555.1 Bacteroidota bacterium | reverse complement strand
TTTTTTTCTCTTTTTTTAGGAAAAAGCGGTCAACGTATTTCAGGCATTGACAGAAACCATAACTCCTAACATCCAACAACTAACAACTAACAACCAACAACTAACAACTAACAACTAACAACCAACAACCAACAACCAATAAAAATGCCCGTGTACGCCTCTGTATTATTTATCGAAAACCTGAAACGCAGGGCGGGCATTCCATTGCTTACTTATCGATATACACCCCCGAGTTAGGGACGTTATAGTCCCCAAACTTTCAAAAAAAACGATTTTCGTGGGCTGGTTATTTCCCTTTTTGGGGTTTTGGCCGGTTGGTGGTGGTGGCGGAAGCTCTTGCCTAGCTCGAAAATCGAAAAATCAACATTATTTATTATTAACTTACTGAATATCAACAACCAATAACATAGAAACGGCTTTTCGGGGTCGGGTTTTGGCTACTGTGAGGGTAGGAAACTGCTGGCGGTTTCCTATCATCACAGTTGTGAGGGTAGGAGTTTTTTAAGAATTCTCTACCCTCACAGTTATGATGACTCGATTTTGTTCCGTATTTCCTATCAGCACGATTATGCTGATACAATTCGGCTCAGGATTTCTTATCAGCACGGTTGTGATGGCACGATTCCGCTTCGAGTTTTAGGGTTGACAGGTAGGTTGAGTAGAACATTTATCAAAAACATTACTAATTTAAAATAATATTAAAAAAAAAATAAAAAACATGTCATCAGAAATTAAATTTATACCAAGAACAAATGCATCGCGCAATGCTTTTTTAACAGCAGCGCTCAATAAGCATATAGCCCTAGGGGTGGCTAGTATTCTTACCCCAACAACCGCTTCGAAGTTAGTTGCCCAGCAGCCCGCTTACAAGTTGGCCATGGCTGCCATCGGTCCGCTGAAAGCGGTGTATTTCAATACGGCACACGACAAAGAGGCGAAAGCCAAAGAATGTGCTATGTGGAGTTCGCATTTTATTCAAGTGTTTTTTATGGGTGTGCAACGTGGGGTGTTTGCCGTGGGCGACCTTGCGTATTATGGCCTTGACGAAAACGGTACTTTGCCCGAAATGAAGAGCGAAGAGCAAATTTTGGAAGTGGCACAAAAAATAGTGGACGGAGACATCAACCGCATGGCGGTGGCAGGTGCTGTGGCCATGAGCAATCCTGCGGCAACCGAAGTGAAAGCCAAAAAAGTAGCGTTGGCTGACGCCAGAACTGCTACCAACAATGCCCTTGATGCTTTGAAACAAGCGCAAATAGCGTGTAATGCATTGAATGGTGCTGCTGACGAGCTTATCCGTTTTTTGCAAGGCGAAATAGAAACTCATTACTCCAACCTTCCGCGAGCTACCATGCGCGATGAAGCTAGGCTTTGGGGGATGAAATACATCAGAGGTGGAAGTGATAAGAAGGTAACAGGTGTGGTGACTGATGCAGCAACCGGGTTGCCCATTGAAGGTGCGGTGGTGCATTTTGCAAACGGCCTGAACGAAGACGAAACCACAGTGGCGGGTGCTTATGCAATAAACACTACGTTGATGGACGTTCAAGATTTAATTGCCGAACATCCACTTTACAAAACCTACACCGAGCCACAAACCTTGGTAGAAGGCACTAATCCTGTAATCAACATTAAGATGGTGAGGCTGCCTTAATGGGAATTTGGATTGAGGATTTAGGATTTAGGATTGAGGATTTGAGGATTGAGGAATTAGGATTGAGGATTGGAGGATTTGGGATTTTAGGATTGAGGATTGAACAACTCTGAAAGAGTTGAACGTGAATAGCCCCCAATGAAATTGGGGGGGGATGATAACAGAACATCTTTCGCAACTCCGAAAGGAGTTGAACCAAGTATTGAACTCCTTTCGGAGTTCTGGACGATGATTAGATAACTGTTTACCCCCAATTTCATTGGGGGCTATTCAAATTAAATCCTTTCAGGATTTTCAATATCTATTTCCTTAACTTAATGATATTGCCTAAATGCCTTTCCCTTGTCGCACCTTCGGGAGTGAAATCCTAATTCCCAAATCCTAATTCCAAAATCCTCAATCCTAAATCATTTTCTACACTGAAATATTCTTCTATATTTGCAGAAATTATTTACAAACAAAAATTATTTACAAACAATTAAAAACAAAACAGTATGAAAAAAAACATGAAGCACATTAGTATGTGCATTGCAGCAGCAGGAGTTATAGCTCTGGCAAGCTGCGGAGGGTCGAGTGAAACAAAAACAGCTGATGCAGCTACAACAGCAGCAGCACCAGCAGGTCCGGTAATCGCCATCGATGCTTCGGGCTGGGCAGCAATGGATTTAAGCACACTTTCACCGATGATTCCCATAAGCATGAACTTGCCAAAGGACGTAAAAATGGAGAAAAATGGAAATGGCGGTGTCGACATCCGCTTGAACGAAGCCTACACCATCACTGTGTCGAACATAGCTGTTGGCAGCGTGAAAGAAGCAATGGACGGAGACAAAACCTTGAACGTAAACAACAAAACTTCGTACAAAGATGGAAAAATAATAAGCGAAGAAGCCAATGGTTATGTGTATCAAATGCAAATGAACGATGAGGCCAACGGCACTAAATACGAGCCAGAAGCACACTTTTTCTTTTACCTCGAAAAAGATGGAGCGGTGTATTCTATCTCCGACAATCGCCCAATGGACAATGGATTTTTGCCTGGAAGCACCTACACAGTGGACAATGCAAAGAAACTTTACGAAAGTGTGAAAGCTACGGCCAAGCTGAAATAAACACCAACAATAAAACATCATCAACAAAGCTCCTTGCAGAAATGTGAGGGGCTTTTTTTTATTGATTTACGAAATACGAATACTACCAATGTACGAATAAAGATTGAGGAATTAGTATTGAGGATTGAACAACTCTGAAAGAGTTGAACGTGAATAGCCCCCAATGAAATTGGGGGGGGATGATAACAGAACATCTTTCGCAACTCCGAAAGGAGTTGAACCAAGTATTGAACTCCTTTCGGAGTTCTGGACGATGATTAGATAACTGTTTACCCCCAATTTCATTGGGGGCTATTCAAATTAAATCCTTTCAGGATTTTCAATATCTATTTCCTTAACTTAATGATATTGCCTAAATGCCTTTCCCTTGTCGCACCTCCGGGAGTGAAATCCTAATTCCTAAATCCCAAATCTTAAATCCTAAATCCTAAATCCTAAATTCTTACCTGCCTATCCGTATTTTCTTTTATCTTTGCCAACTTTTTAAATTAATTTCATGCATCCAATTGTAAGGGTGCGTTGAACAACTGAAAAACAATGATTAAAATAACATTACCCGATGGTTCGGTGCGCGAATACGCCAAAGGAACCACATCGCTTCAGGTAGCACAGTCTATCTCCGAAGGATTAGCTAGAAATGTATTAGCCGCCAAAGTGTTCCTGCCAACAGGCCCTTTGAATGGCGAAGTATGGGATGCCACTCGCCCTATCAACGAAGATACCCGATTGGTATTACTCACTTGGAACGACCTCGAAGGCAAATCCACCATGTGGCATTCCTCGGCCCACCTTATGGCCGAAGCCCTCGAAGCCCTTTATCCTGGCACTAAGTTCGGTATCGGACCTCCTATCGAAAATGGTTTTTACTACGACATCGACCTCGGAGGAAGACCTTTCTCGCAAGAAGATTTCAAGAAAGTAGAAGATAAAATAATGGAATTAGCTCGTCAGGGCAATACCTACATACGCAAAGAAATATCGAAAGCAGAAGCTATTTCTTATTTCAAAGAAAAAAATGATGAGTACAAACTCGACCTTATCGATGGTTTAGAAGATGGAAAAATAACATTCTACGAAATAGGAAACTTCACCGACTTGTGCCGTGGGCCACATATCCCCAACACAGGTTTCATAAAAGCTGTAAAGCTGATGAATGTGGCAGGAGCCTATTGGCGCGGAGATGAGAAAAACAAAATGCTCACCCGCGTGTATGCCATCACCTTCACCAAACAAAAAGATTTAACCGATTACTTGGTGATGCTCGAAGAAGCCAAAAAGCGCGACCACCGCAAGCTAGGTAAAGAACTTGAGTTGTTTGCTTTTTCCGAAAAAGTAGGCATGGGCTTGCCATTGTGGTTGCCCAAAGGTGCCGCCTTGCGCGAACGCTTGATACAGTTTTTGCAAAAACAACAATTGAAATCGGGTTACTTACCAGTAGCCACACCACATATAGGCAACAAAAACTTATACATCACCTCTGGCCATTACGAAAAATATGGTGCCGACTCGTTTCAGCCTATCCGCACACCTCACGAAGGCGAAGAGTTTTTCTTGAAACCAATGAACTGTCCGCATCACTGCGAGATTTATAAAACATCACCCCGTTCGTACAAAGACCTACCCATACGCTTTGCCGAGTTTGGTACCGTTTATCGCTACGAACAAGCAGGCGAGTTGCACGGCTTAACCCGTGTGCGTGGATTTACACAAGATGATGCTCACCTTTTCTGTCGCCCCGATCAAGTGAAAGAAGAGTTTTGTAAAGTTATCGACTTGGTGCTCTATGTGTTCAAAGCCCTCGACTTTAACGACTTTACAGCACAAATTTCGCTTCGCGACCCGGAGAACAAAACCAAATACATAGGCAGTGACGAAAATTGGAAACTTGCCGAAGATGCCATCATCGAATCGGCAAAAGAAAAAGGACTCACTACCGTTGTCGAACTTGGCGAAGCAGCCTTTTATGGTCCTAAGCTCGATTTCATGGTGCGCGATGCCATTGGCCGTAAATGGCAACTAGGAACCATTCAGGTAGATTACAACTTGCCTGAGCGTTTCGAACTTGAGTACACCGGTGCCGACAATCAAAAACATCGCCCTGTGATGATTCACCGTGCACCATTTGGTTCGCTCGAGCGTTTCATCGCTGTTTTAATCGAACATTGTGCCGGAAAATTCCCATTGTGGTTAACTCCCGACCAAGTTTCGATACTTCCGATAAGTGAAAAATACAACGATTACGCAAAAAAAGTTTTAGAATTGCTAAAAAATTACGATATTCGCGCCCTCGTTGACGAAAGGAACGAGAAAATAGGTAAGAAAATACGCGACACCGAATTGCAGAAAGTGCCGTATATGCTGATAGTTGGAGAGAAAGAGGAGACAGAAAATCAGGTTGCCGTACGTAAACAAGGAGAAGGAGATTTAGGAAGTTTTAGCATAGAAGATTTCTCAAAATTGATTCAAAACGAAATTGATAATAGATTTAAGTAAAAAGAGTATTAACTAATATAGGAGGAACAAGTAATAGCAGCACCATTCAACAATAGCGGATATAAACCACCGTTTAAAAAACCAGTAAGCTCAGCTCCTGCACCCGAACCAGGTACAGATAGACGTTTTGGTAGAGGAGGACAAAAGAAATTAGAAGAATTACATCGAATCAATTGGAAAATAACAGCCAAAGAAGTTCGTGTAGTAGGCGAAGGAATAGAAACCGGAGTTTTTCCAATTGCAAAAGCATTGGATCTTGCTAAAGAATTAGGTTTGGATTTGGTAGAAATATCGCCAACTGCCGCACCTCCTGTTTGTAAAATTGTTGACTATAAAAAGTTCTTATACGATCAAAAGAAAAAACAAAAGGAACTAAAAGCGAAAGCTGCAAAGACAGTAATAAAAGAAATTCGTTTTGGACCACAAACTGATGACCATGATTTTGCATTCAAGAAAAATCATGCCATTAAGTTTTTGCAAGAAGGAAGTAAAGTAAAAGCATTCGTGTTTTTCAAAGGTCGTTCGATAATATTTAAAGAACAAGGTGAAATATTATTATTGCGTTTTGCCAATGAGTTGGAAGAGTTTGGAAAACCAGAACAATTGCCAACCTTAGATGGAAAAAAGATGATAATCGTGTTGACACCAAAGAAAAAGTAGAAAAAAGTAGTATATAAATAATAATAAAAAAGTAGAAAAAATGCCTAAAATGAAGACAATGTCTGGAGCTAAGAAGCGATTCAAAGTTACCGGTACAGGAAAAGTAAAAAGAAAACATGCTTTTAAAAGCCATATCTTGACCAAAAAGACTACAAAAGCAAAACGTGCATTATCTCACTCAGGATTGGTTGACAAAGCCGACATGCCTAAAGTGAAAGCAATGTTAACGATTGGAAAATAATTACCAAATTAAAAACACAGTTCAATTAATTTTATAAACCAGGTACTCAGTATTAAGATTCTTTTAACTGTAAGAACGCTGAAACCAAAAAACAAAAAAAGAAATGCCTAGATCGGTTAACTCGGTGGCTTCAAGAGCCAGAAGAAAAAAAGTCCTCAAACAAACTAAAGGTTATTGGGGTGCAAGAAAAAACGTAATTACAATTGCTAAAAACGTTCTTGAAAAAGGTTTAACTTACGCTTACCGCGATAGAAAAACAAAAAAACGTAATTTCCGCGCACTATGGATACAGCGTATCAACGCTGGTGTTCGTCCTTACGGAATGTCGTATTCTCAATTTATGGGAAAAGTACATGCTAAAAACATTAACTTGAACCGTAAGGTTTTGGCTGATTTAGCGATGAACAACCCAGAAGCTTTCAAAGCTGTAGTAGAAAGTGTAAAATAGAATACACTTCACTCCTCCTCTATTTGATAGAGAACAAGAACAATAGTACAAAAGGCTATAAAAAAAATCCCGCTAATGCGGGATTTTTTTTGTCTTATATATTAGTAATGCCTTTAATCGTTTTCTATTTTCTGTCTCAGCGCATTCATCTTAACAGCTATATTCTTAAAGAATCGGTAACGCTGTTTCTCCGCCACATCTGATATCAAGCTCGATTTACGAATAAGGTTCTTAATCCAAATATCGGTTTCCATACAGAACTTAACATTGGTAGTAAGCATCACATTAAAGGAGTGATAAGAAATATACGCTCCTTTATAAGTACCCATATTCGTCATCACACAATTGGTCCCAATCATAATGTCGGAATGGTAGAGTTCGAAATTTTTGTGATTACTCACAGGCTTGTTGTTCGAATTAAGTTTGATGCCTAGTTCAGCTTGTTTGTTTATTCGAGCGAACATTAGATTCAACTCCTCACATATTTGCAAAGCATCGTTTTTGGTTTTAAATGCTCCCGAATCCCAGTAGAACTCTACTTGTTTGATGGTGCTATTCACCGTGTCATCACTCCATATTTCTATGGATGCAATCTGAGCATAAGTGTCGTAAATGTCTTGAGCAATTTTCAAAAGGTCTTTATCAATATGTGCCGTTTCGAACTTCTTGTCTTCGTAACCTTCAGCATTAAGTATTGATTTGTTCCAATAAAATATTTTAAATGCTGTTAATAAAGGATGAGCAAAATTTTGAAACACTGGTATATCTTCCGCTGCATACACAATTTGACGTTGGTCTTCAGGGAACTTCAGTATCTGACGAATGTTGGTATCCATTCCTCCTAGGTATTCCTTAAACGAGTTGACATGGCTATTGAGTTGATGATGCGAAAAACTAACAATGTTGCTATCAATATTGTCAATGAAATTATCAAAAGAAATTTTGAAGTGCTTACAAACGAGAGCTATCTCTTCAATTGACAAATCTGTTTCTCCTCGTATTCTTCTATAGGAACTATCGGTACTTATTTTCAGTAAGTCGGCTAAATCGTCAACAAGAGAAATGGTTTTAGGTAACGATTCCCTTATGCGTTGCATTAGGAGAGTTTGTGCAGTTTCTTTAATTCTTCTCATAATTCTTTAATACAAATTAATAATATAAGGAATAACTTATTGCAATTTTAAATAAAAGTAGAAATTGTATTTGCAAAAATCGCAAATATTTCCAATCCTACATCATCCAAGTTCGTTTTTTGCGTTTAGTGCCTACTAATCAAAATCAAGAAGCGGTAATCCGTTTCTTCACCCGAATGCCTCCAAGTACTTTTGTGCGGACATCACAACAAAGTGATTCATTATACATACTAAAAATGAAAGCTCAAACCACGATCACCTCAGTATCAAAAACGAACACCATTATTTTATGTTGCCTTATCTCAATCTCTATCGCTTGTATCGTTAGTTTGTTAGGCAAGTTGAATCTACATGAATTCGTGAACAACCTTTTGGATTGGCAAAATATGTAATCATTCAACACCGGAAACAAAATGAAAAGACTAAAAAAAAGGGTGCTTCGCCCAATGTTCACAATAACCTTCAATTCATTGTCGGTGGTAGGATTATCGCAAGACACCATAGCAATGAACGATAGAAGCCTAATAATCGCAAAAGTTACAGAAATCTATCCTTTAGAAATACGATATAAGAAATTCAACAATCAACAAGGTCCAGATTATATCATAAATAAAACAGAGGTATTGTGCATCACTTACAAAAACGGAACTGTTGACAGCTTTCCTGTTTCAAAACCTTGGTTTAGACCTTTGGCTAGTAAACCAATCAATGTAATTGATACACTCGAAAATCTTAGTATTTCAAAAAAAATAACCAATGAAGGAAATTGCTTTTTCTATGGAAATGAAATCCTGACTGAAAACAATATCCATGTATTAATGAAACGAAAAAACAATAAGGAACTTTCAAGATATGCAAACAAAGCCAAAATTTCAAAAGCATTTCAGCCAGTAACTATTGTCGGGTTTCCGTTAGCCACATTTGGAGCATTATTGCTTCTAAACGATTTAACTTCTCCTCCATCATCATCTCCAAAAGATGCAAGAATATTAGGGAATGTACTACTCGCTTTGAGTGCCATCTGTTTAAGTTCAACCATCTACTTGAATTGGAATCGAAAAAAACAAAATAAAAAAGCAATCAATTTATATAACCAACTTTATTAACCTTAAAACTAAATAGAAATGAAAAAAGAAAATCAAGTTTCGCAAAAAGATCAATTAATTATGAAAGCAAAAAAGCTTAAAACTATTTCCACCGACAACCTTGTGCTGTTTTTGAATTTAGGTATGTTAGAAATGTATCGAAAAGCTTCGAACAAAAAGTATTCCCTCAACACTGCTTTTAAAAACATAACCTTAATGCTTTTAATGTTTCTTGTTTCCGTAGCCCATGCTCAAACATCAACATTAAAAAAAATTACCAATAAACCCTCTGTCACTGTATTAAACATTGACACCAAAGGAATGAATATAGAACCTGTACAAATGGGCAATATGGTAAGGCTCGAATTAGAAAAGCTTGATTCGTTTGAAGTGATGGATCGATATGATGTATCCTACGTAGTGGAGAAGAATAAATTGAACATAGCGAACTGTTATGGGAAAATATGTCTAGTTGAAGTTGGTTCAATGATCAACTCCGAAAAAATGTTTACTGGAAGTGCCGAATTAATTGGTGAAACCATTGTTGTAACCTTTCGTTTGATTGATGTTAAATCTTCTTCAATAGAAAAGGTGCAAGTAAACGAGTATTTAAATTTACCTAAAGAACTCCAAGCCATGGTAAAAGTTTCGATATCAGAAATGTTTGGCAGACCTATTGAGAAAACGCAAGTCTCGTATTTATCAAAGAAAAACAATTTTGAAAGTTCAACAAATAATCCCAGTAAATCGAGTGTAAATCTTTCTGGCCCTAGAAGCGGGTTCACCTACTTCACAGGTGAGGCGGGAAAAATACTTCAAGCACCAAATAGTGAAGGGGGGTTTGGCTCCTATCCTTTGATGTTCCAATTTGGATATCAGTTCGAAGTCCAATACTTAAACGAAGGAAATTATCAAGCTTTATTCGAATTCTTACCAACTGTTTCTGGATTCAATCAAAATGTTTTTATCCCAAGCATAACAATCATGAACGGATTTAGAGACAATAAACATGGTTGGGAATTAGCTTTTGGTCCTACTTTTGGGTTGGTAACAAAAGCCAATGGTTATTATGATAGCGAGCAAAAATGGCACCTGCAGAGTGATTGGAAAGATTCTTCGGTTAACACTGCTCCAACAGTTAGTAGATTGGATAGCAGAGGTGAATATGAACTACAAGCAGGTTTTATAATAGCGGCAGGCAAAACGTTTAAATCGGGTAAACTAAATATCCCAGTGAATTTTTATCTTGTGCCAAACAAAGATGGAGTTCGGATTGGAGCTTCCTTTGGATTTAATGCAAAAAGAAAAAAATCAGACCTTTAATGAAATATTTCACTGTCCAATACATTTACAAATTTACCGCGGGTAAGGATGAATCATATTATTCATCCTTACCAAGCAGAGCATTATCATAATTCGGGCTTTTTAATACCTTGTCCAATAAAACTCTTTCGTTGAAATTTAAATCGGATTTTAGGAACACAAGAAAGTAAGCGTCTTTAGTCATTGCATCATGATGTATAAGGCCAATGTCCTTTTGGTGAGATTGAAAAATATTGATAAAGACCAATCCGCTTATTATTGTAATCAAAACCAACTTGATTAATTTTCCCTTTTCAAGAATTGTTTGGAACAATGCTGCCATAGGTAAAGACATCAATGCATACGAATCAATCATTGGACGACTGCCAAAACTACCTCCATACCACCATGTCCACCAGCAATACATTACATAACTATTGAAAACAAAAAAGAGAACTACGGGTAGAAAGATTTCTTTGTTTGCTCTCCTCAAATAAAATATTCCGATTACAGCAAATATCATAACAGGTGAGTATATCAGCCATCCATTTCTAAAACTAAAGAATCCATCTATGATATGTGGGTTTAGAAAATAAAAAGACTCGTTGAGGTAAGAATAAAACAACCAATCACCTGTCAGCGTTTTCCAGTAAATCAATTGAGGGATGAATACAATGAAGGGTGATATAAGAAAAACCAACAGATGTTTCCAGTATTTTTGAAAGAAGTAAACTTTATTAATTAGCGATCTTCCCGAATAGATATCAAAAAAAAGTGGGAAAAGGATGAATAAAATATTTACTGGTCGTATTAAAACAATTAGTCCATATAACAAACCTATCAAAATTATTTTCTTGATCGAGGGATTACGATACCAACTTATAAATTGATATAAAAAAATGGAGACCAATGAAAAAGTATATGCATGAGACATTGCTGGTTCGGAGGAAGAATAATAGAAAAGGTTAGTACCCAACATAACGGCTATCAATGTTGCCGAACTTGCATATTCATTGAAGTAAAGAAGGAGTAATTTCCTCAAATAAGATAAACCTATAATTAAATAGAATAAAGAAGAAATGGCCAACCAAAATTCGTATGGAATCGAAAATCCATTTGTCTCATAGTTTAATAAATGCGCTGTAGCATGCGCAATAAAAAAGAATGGTGCATACATGATTGCATTTCCCATCGTGAATTTGATCACCTTACTTCCATTTGGTGCAGTTTGATAAAAGAAACAATGCCTTTCGCCAAATTCTTTTTCAGGGTAATTCTTAATAAATTCCAAAGTAATATCATGATAAATAAATGTTGCTGGTAAGTAAGAGTAGTAAGATGTAACATCCCAATTAATTATTTTCTGTGGTGTTTCAGCTTTTGTCCAACGTTTTGTATAAAAAACAAAACAGAACATGGTGAAGCAGAGTAAATACAAAATGAACTTTGAGAAGGAAGTGTTTCTAAAAAGATTCAATTTCATTAATAGATGTTTTTCAAATTCAAACTTCTTAGTTTAGGAGCAATCTTAGCTGTTGCACCTACAATAATAATGGTCATTATTCCTCCAAAAACAACTGATGGCTTTAATCCCATCGCTCTTGCAGCCACCCCTGATTCAAATCCTCCTATTTCATTTGAAGAACCAATAAATATGCTATTAACAGCTGAAACTCTACCACGCATTTCGTCAGGTGTAGAAAGTTGTAAAATCGTATGTCTAATCACAACACTAACATTATCAAACGCCCCTGTCAACATCAAGAAGAATAGAGATAAGTAATAATTGGTTGAAATACCAAATAATATAGTTGCAAAACCAAATGCCCCTATAGAAACAAAAAGGTTTCGTCCTGCATTATGCGTTGGAGGTTTATATGCAATAATAATAGCCATTATAACGGCCCCTAAAGCTGGAGCCGCTCGCAAAAAACCTAATTCAACCGAGCCCACGTGTAACACTTTGTCAGCATACGCTGGTAACATGGCTACTGCACCTCCAAAAAGAACTGCGAATAAATCAAGAGACAATGCACCAAGAATAAGTTGATTCTTAAAAACGAAATTTATTCCTACCGAAAGACTTTGCCTCAAACTTTCCTTTTTTTCTCTTTTCGGAAGCGGTTTAGCTGCAATAAACAAGAGCGAACATATAGACAACGAAATAAAGACAATATTCACTTCATACGCAACTTTAAAGCTTATCGCACAAATGAAACCCGCTGCTGCCGGGCCAATAATCGAGGCAATATGCCAAACTGTACTATTCCATGTAGCTGAATTAGCATATAGTTCCCTCGGAACAATTTGTGACATGAAAGAAGAGAATGAAGCTGAAAAAAAACCTCTAATCACTCCAATACAACCAATTATAAAATAAATGGGACTTGTACCATAATTCTTAATAACATAGTCCGAATCAATAGAAATATATAATAAAGAAAAGGTTGAAAGAATGAGGAAAAAGGAAGAAATCAAAATTATTCTTTTTCGACTAACATTATCTGCAACATGTCCTGAAAAAAGCGAAACTACTATAAAAGGAATGGCTTCAGCCAACCCTATCATACCAAGCGCTAATTCGTCCTTTGTGTACTTGTAAATTTGCCATCCTACAATTACTCCTTGCATTTGTATTGCTAAAGTAAGAAAGAAACGTGTTGAGATAAAAAGAACAAACTCTCTTATTCTCAATGCCGCATAAGGGTCATGTTTAGTGTTAGCAATAGCTTTATTCATAAAAGTTCACAAATTTAGATTTAAATATTTATTATTCCATTTTAAATCCATTATAAAAAAAGTCCTACCTTTACGTTCATAAAATTAAAAATCATGAAAAAAATTGTACTCTTTTCTATTGGAATATTGTTTGGCACCAATATAATCGCTCAGAAAATCTCTGCGGATAACGTCCCTGTAGAAGTCAAATCAACATTCACACATAAGTACTCCACCGCTCAAAAAGTAAAATGGCAATTGGATTATGAAAATTATGAAGCAGAATTTAACTTCTTGAACACTGATATGTCAGCCTTATTTGATAAGGATGGAAATTGGTTAGAAACTCACCACTTTATTAAATCGTCTGAATTACCAAAGGAAATAAAGGATTCATTATCTAAGCATTTTGGAACTTTATTAAGTATGTATAAGATTGATGACGTTGAAAAAGTTGAATCAAAAGACAAAGACTTGTTTTATAAACTAGAAGTTGAAAAAGGAGAAAACACATACTACATGATGCTCTCAGAAAAAGGTGAAACCCTAAAAAAGGATTTGATTGAGAAGGAAGACGAAACTCCCGCAAAAGGGAAGAAATAAAAAAAGGGGAACTAATTAGTTCCCCTTTTTTATTCTTCTTTTTTTGTCTTTTTGGTTTTTGGTTCTTTTATTTCTTTGGAAGGTTTTACTATCTTTATTTTTATTTCTTGTGTTTCCTTTTCAAAAACAACATCAATAACGTCACCTTCACTCAAATTAGATTTAACTATTTCCTCTGCCAAAGGATCTTCGAGATACTTTTGTATAGCTCGTTTCAACGGTCTTGCACCAAACTGAACGTCATATCCTTTCTCAGAAATAAAATCCTTTGCTTCCTCTGAAATTTTTATACTATATCCCATTCCAATGATTCGCCCATACAAGCTGTTTAATTCAATATCGATTATCCTATGAATATCCTCACGTGATAACGAATTAAATACAATTACATCGTCAATTCTATTCAAGAACTCTGGAGCAAAGGCTTTCTTCAAAGCTCCTTCAATCACTCCTCTCGAATGTTCATCTTCCAATTCTTTTTTTGCATTCGTACTAAAGCCAACTCCTTGTCCGAATTCTTTCAATTGGCGTGAACCAATATTAGAAGTCATTATGATAATAGTGTTTTTAAAATCTATTTTTCGACCCAAACTATCAGTCATTTGCCCATCATCTAAAGCTTGCAAAAGCAAATTAAAAACATCTGGATGAGCTTTTTCAATCTCGTCAAGCAAGATTACTGCATATGGTCTTCGTCTAACTTTCTCAGTTAATTGGCCACCTTCTTCATAACCAACGTATCCTGGAGGAGCTCCTATTAATCTTGAAACGGCAAATTTCTCCATATATTCACTCATATCAATCCTTATCAATGCATCATCATTATCAAATAAATACTTTGACAATATTTTTGCAAGTTGCGTTTTACCCACTCCAGTAGGTCCAAGGAAAATGAATGAACCTATCGGTTTATTTGGATCTTTTAAACCTGCTCTGTTCCTTTGAATAGCCTTTACTACTCTCTTCACTGCATCATCTTGACCAATCACTTTCCCTTGAAGCAATTCTGCCATTTTGATTAATTTATCACCTTCTTGTTGAGCTATTCTTTGAACAGGTACACCAGTCATCATTGCGATTACTTCAGCAACATTGTCTTCAGAAACAACCTGACGATGATTCTTACTGTCTTCTTCCCATTGCTTTTTAGCAATTTCTAATTGTTCAAGTAAGGTTCGTTCCGTATCTCTTAGTCGAGCAGCCTCTTCATATTTTTGTGAGCGCACAACTTTGTTTTTTTCTTCTTTAATATCTTCTAATTTCTTTTCAATTTCTTCGATGTTCTTAGGGACATTGATATTTGTAATATGAACTCGAGAACCTGCTTCATCCAACGCATCAATTGCTTTATCAGGCAAATGTCGATCTGTAATATATCGTGCTGTAAGAGCAACACATGCCTTTATGGCATCATCTGTATAAGTTACATTATGATGGTCTTCGTATTTCGATTTGATGTTATTTAGAATTTGTATTGTTTCTTCAGGTGTAGAAGGCTCAACAATTACCTTTTGAAAACGTCTCTCTAAAGCACCATCTTTTTCAATATATTGACGGTACTCATCAAGAGTGGTTGCTCCAATACATTGTATTTCCCCTCTAGCCAAGGCTGGTTTGAACATATTTGAAGCATCCAAAGACCCAGAAGCTCCTCCAGCACCAATAATCGTGTGAATCTCATCAATAAATAAAATAACATCTGGAGACTTTTCAAGTTCATTCATCACCGCCTTCATGCGCTCTTCGAACTGCCCTCTGTACTTTGTACCAGCCACCAAAGAAGCCAAATCTAATGTCACAACTCTTTTTCCAAATAGTACACGAGAGACTTTTCGTTGGACGATACGCAATGCCAATCCCTCTGCAATAGCTGATTTCCCAACTCCTGGCTCTCCAATTAGAATAGGATTATTCTTTTTTCTACGTGATAAAATTTGTGATACTCGCTCTATTTCCTTTTCTCTTCCAACAATAGGATCTAGTTTACCTTCTTCAGCTGCCTTGGTTAAATCACGACCGAAATTATCAAGAACAGGCGTTTTCGATTTGCTATCCACAGGTTTTTTCGAACTGCTACTTCCTGAATTAAAATTATCCTCATCGCCCTCCTCATCAGAAGGATTGCTAGGAAATTCTGCTTTAGGGTCAGTTTTGGTGAGATCTAACTCATTTTTAAACACATCATAATTCACCTTAAAATGCTGCAAAGCCTTTGTAGCAACATTATCTGGATCTTTTAAAATGGATAATAATAGGTGTTCAGTACCAATAACAGGACTTTTAAATAACTTGGCTTCCAAATAAGTAATCTTCAAAGCTCTTTCAGCTTGTTTTACTAAAGGGATATTTGCCAAATTACTTACCTTGTGACTACCTATTCCTATTACTTGTTCAACATTCTTTCTTAATTCTTGCAAGTCCACATTTAAAACCTTTAGTAAACGAATCGCTGTTCCTTCTCCTTCACGAATGATGCCAAGTAATAAATGTTCTGTACCAATGTAATCATGACCAAGGCGCAATGCTTCTTCGCGACTGAATGTGATTACGTCTTTAACTCTCGGTGAAAATTTAGCTTCCATAATATTTCTTTTTCTTAGTTTATACGTTTAACATCTTAATAGGGTTTCAAATTGTGAGCAAAATTAACCTTTTCAAGATTCGAATCAAAGGTAATTCCGCATATTAATAATGAATGAATAAGAATATAAAATTTATTAACACAAAATCTGTTAATATGTTAATAATTATTGTTTTTTTTTGCTCCAACTCCTCATAATTAAGTATCTTCACACTCCTAAAATTTAAGCCATGTTATCAATAACTGTGCTAAATAAATTTTATGACAAAATATCATTTTAAAAAATATTAAATAGACTTAAAATAAAAGAAAACAGAAATTATGGCAGACGGAGAAAAAATTATTCAAATTAACATCGAAGAAGAGATGAAATCAGCTTACATTGATTATTCAATGTCGGTTATTGTATCGCGTGCGTTACCTGATGTTAGAGACGGATTGAAACCTGTACACCGTAGAGTATTATATGGTATGCTTGATTTAGGTGTGCTTTCAAACCGTCCTTATAAAAAATCAGCTCGTATCGTTGGAGAGGTTCTTGGAAAGTACCATCCTCATGGTGATACTTCTGTTTACGATGCTATGGTACGTATGGCTCAAGAGTGGAGTTTACGTTATCCTTTGGTAGATGGGCAAGGAAACTTTGGCTCTGTTGATGGAGATAGTCCTGCAGCAATGCGTTATACGGAAGCTAGATTGAAAAAAATTGCTGAAGAGATGTTGAACGATATTGAAAAAAATACCGTTGATTTCAGGCCCAACTTTGATGATAGTTTAACAGAACCAACCGTTCTGCCTTCTCGCATTCCTAATTTATTGATAAACGGTGCCTCGGGTATTGCAGTTGGTATGGCAACAAATATGCCTCCTCACAATTTAACCGAGATAGTTAATGCAACTATCGCATTTATTGATAATAGAGAAATTGATATCGCTGGTTTAATGCATTACGTAAAAGCACCCGATTTCCCTACAGGCGGAACGATTTATGGTTATGAAGGCGTTAAGGATGCTTTTGAAACTGGCCGAGGAAGAATAGTAATGCGAGCTAAAACAAATGTGGAAGTTACTGACTCTGGCAGAGAAAGAATTATCGTTAATGAAATTCCATATCAAATCAATAAAGCAGAAATGATTAGAAAAACTGCTGATTTGATTAATGAAAAGAAAATAGAAGGAATTTCTGATATACGTGATGAATCAGATAGAGATGGTATGCGAATTGTTTACGAAATTAAACGTGATGCAATCACCAATGTTGTACTTAATAATCTATTCAAATATACTGAGCTGCAAACATCTTTCAGTGTAAACAATATTGCATTGGTGCATGGTCGTCCGATGATGTTGAACATAAAAGATATGATTCATCATTTCGTTGAATTTCGTCACGAAGTGGTTATTCGTAGAACAAAATACGAATTATCTCAAGCTGAAAAACGTGCCCATATTCTTGAAGGTTATCTAATCGCGCTTGATCATCTTGATGAAGTAATTAAGTTAATACGCGAGTCGGCTACACCTAGTGAGGCTCAAGATGGATTGATGTCAAATTTTGGCTTAAGCGAAATTCAAGCTAAAGCTATTCTAGAAATGCGTTTGCGTGTTTTAACAGGACTTGAACGAGATAAAATAAAAGCAGAATTCGAAGAGTTAATGAAATTGATTGATTATTTGAAGTCAGTTTTAGTGGACGAAGGCTTAAGAATGAAAATCATTAAGGATGAATTAATCGAGATAAAAGATAAATACGGTGACGAACGCAAAACTGATATTGTGTTTGCTTCTGGAGATTTCAGAATGGAAGATATGATAGCGGATGAAGATGTAGTTGTTACTATTTCTCACTTGGGTTATATTAAACGTACACCTCTAACCGAATACCGTACACAAAACAGAGGAGGTAAAGGATCCAAAGGAAGTACTACTAGAGATGAGGATTTCATCGAACATTTATTTGTAGCCTCCACCCATAACTATTTATTATTGTTTACCGAACAAGGTCGTTGTTTCTGGATGCGAGCGTTCGAAGTTCCTGAAGGTACTCGTACTTCAAAAGGTCGTGCTATCCAAAACTTAATAAACATTCCAAGTGATGATAAAGTAAAAGCCTACATCAATGTTAAAGATTTGAAAGATGAAGAATATTTGAATAATAACTTCATTATAATGTGTACTAAAAATGGGATCATCAAAAAAACAACATTGAAGGCTTATTCAAATCCTCGCGCAAATGGTATCAATGCAATCATCGTTCGTGAAGGCGATACTTTGTTAGAAGCATTATTGACCAATGGGACTAATGAGATTATGCTCGCTTCGAAAAGAGGAAAACTCGTTCGATTCAACGAGTCCAATGTTCGTGCAATGGGAAGAAATGCAGCTGGTGTTAGAGGACAAAACGTTAGCGATAAAGGCAACGAAGTAATAGGAATGATAGCAATGGCTGATCAACTAAGCAATGTAATGGTTGTTTCAGAAAAAGGCTATGGTAAACGTTCTGACTTAGAAGAATACAGAGTTACCAAACGCGGTGGGAAAGGTGTTAAAACCATTAACGTTACTGAGAAAACTGGCAACCTTATTGCTATTAAAGCTGTGATGGATAAAGATGACTTGATGATAATCAATAAATCTGGTATTATCATTCGTTTAGCTGTGGCTGATTTACGCGTAATTGGTCGTGCTACTCAAGGAGTAAGACTTATCAACTTGAAAGCAACTGATGAGATAGCAGCTGTTACTAAAGTAGATAGGGAAGAGGAAGTAATTGGAGAGGATTCAACTGATGCAACTTTTGATGGAACAGAAAATAATGAGTTAAACAACTCTGAAGAATCAAATGAAGGATCTGCTCCCGATACGGTTGAATAATTAAGTTTTGTTTTAAAATAATAGGTTATGAAAAAGTTCGTTTTAGCACTGATTGCTTTGTCATCAGTTTTTGCAGCAGATGCTCAATTAGCAAAAGTTATTTCTGCTTATCGTTATTATCAAGATTATAATGAAAACAAAGAAATAGGTTCGCTCAACAAAGCCAAAGAAGCCATTGACTTGGCAAATGCAAACGCTGACACAAGAGATGAAGCTAAAACTCAAGTGTACAGAGGAGAGATTTATCTTGCTCTTTTTGATTTCAATTTGAGAACCGAGACTGAGAAGCTTCTTTCAATAAGTGATCCAAACAAAAAAACATTGTTGGGATATCAAAACACTTATGCTGCCGAACTCGATACTGCTTACCGAGCCTATTCAAAGGCTCAAAAGCTGGATACAAAAACTAAATACAAAACAGATATCGAGACTGGGATAGCTCGTATTTCAGCTCACTCTGAAAACAAAGCGATTGCTGACTACAATGCAAAAAAGTTTGCAACAGCCTTGCCTTCGTTCGAAAGAGTTTATGAGATAAAAGGTATTAAAGATACGAATAGTATCTCTTATTGTGCGCTAGCCGCTGAGAAAGCAAATAATTATGAGAAGACTGTTTACTATTACAAAAAAATGATTGATAATAAACAAGGGAGAGCTCAGAGTTACGCTTCTTTAATCAATTATTTCCTCAATCTAAAAACAGCTAAAGATACCATCGCAGCTAAAGATTTATTAAAGCAAGGAAGAACGGCTTACACTAACGATATTCCTTTACTGATTACTGAAACTAACTTTTACTTAAGTGAAAATAAAAGTGAAGAAGCGATGAAAAACTTAAATGTTGCAATTGCTGCACGACCTAAAGATGCTAACTTGTACTTTGTAAGAGGTAACGTATACGACAACATTGCCAACCCAAAGGATGCGAATGGTAATTTTGTTGAACAACCGAAAGACTTTGTAGACAAAATAAAATTGGCAGAAGCCGATTATAAAAAATCGATTGAATTGAGACCCGATTACTTTGATGCCATGTATTCGTTGGGAGTATTGTACTTCAATTTTGGTGTAAGTATCAACAAACAAGCTGACAAATTGTCGAATCAAAAACAATACGATGCCGAGAATTCAAAATCGATTGATGAGTTCAACAGAGCTTTACTTGTGCTTGAAAAGGCTCTTTCAATAAAGCCAAAGGATAGAAACACCATGGTTGCATTGAAACAAATCTATTCAAGATTGAATATGAAAGACAAGCTTGATGATATAACGGAGAAAATGAAGTGATAAAACAAAACAGCCTCGAAATTCGAGGCTGTTTTGTTTTATC
Source organism: Bacteroidota bacterium (assembly GCA_037131555.1). GTDB lineage: Bacteria > Bacteroidota > Bacteroidia > 2-12-FULL-35-15 > 2-12-FULL-35-15 > 2-12-FULL-35-15. The sequence continues at coordinate 57,054 of JBAXQU010000004.1, read as the reverse complement.
ACTTCTACTAGTTCATCGAAAAATGAAAACATCTTTGTTTACGAAACTAGTTTTCCTTACATTTGTAAATCAATAAAAAGTGAAATGCTTCGTATTATTTAATTTTTACGGTATGAAAAAAGACATAACTAAAATCCTATTAAGGAAGTTTTCTTTCATTAAACTTTGTTTCCTTGCAATATTTATATTTAATAACGCCACTATAAAAGCTCAGTGTTGTAATTACACCTTAAACATGCACGATAGCTACGGAGATGGATGGAATGGAGGCTACTTGGATGTATACATCAATGCTTCACATGTTGGCACCTATAGTGCGGCCAACTATTTTACTTCTGTAAATTTTTTAATTTGCGATGGCGATAGTTTAAAACTAGTTTATACTGCTGGGTCATACGAAAATGAGAATTCTTATCAATTATTTGATGCCGCTTGGAATCCTCTATTCTCTAATGGGCCCAACCCTCAGGTAGGAATAGTTTACACCACCACAGGTAATTGTTCAACATTAGCCGTTCCGGGTAATTATCCTTGCACTGCCATTCCATTAGACACTGGGCAATGCATTATTGCTGACAATACAGGCTTCCCTGTTTCAGGATATAATGCAGGATGCGCCAGCAATAATGGTCCCGATATGTGGTTCAAAGTAACAGTGCCTCCAACAGGATGTGTCAGCATTGCCACGGATAGTGGAAGCATTAACGATACTGGTTTAGCTATTTGGACAGATACTACTTGCACCAACCTTCATTCACTTGCCTGCGATGATGATAGTGGAGTTGGTAATTTCTCTTTTATTTCTCTTTACAATTTATTACCCGGCCAACAACTATATGTGCAAGTATGGGGCTATAATGGAGCAATCGGAACATTTAGGATTTGTGCAAACACGCTTCATAAAATTGTATTAGATAGCACCAATCTTCCACTGGTCATGATTAATACACTTGGTAATACCATTGTTCAAAACACAAAAGTAAATGCCCACATGTACATTAAATACAATGGACCTGGTACCATCGTTCATTTTACCGATAGCGCAAACGTTTATAATGGCGATATAGGAATAGCAATTCATGGAGCTTCTTCGGCTGGTTATCCTCAACACCCTTTCAGCATTGAAACTAGAACTACTGCAGGATTACCTAATAACGTTCCTTTACTTGGCATGCCTGCGCAAAACGATTGGGTGATGATTTCTAATTTCAATGATCTTTCTCTTGTGCGAAACACATTGGCTCATAAACTATTTAGAGAAATGGGCAATTACAGTCCGCGCAACATACTTTGCGAAACCTTTGTGGATAGTGCTTACCAAGGCATTTATGTTTTTTGTGAGAAATTAAAACGCGACCACAATCGTGTGAACATTGCTAAACTTACACTGCAAGACAATACCGGTGACTCCGTTTCGGGAGGATACATCCTTCAACAAAACATTTGGGATGCTACCAATAGTTTCCAATCGAACTACTCTCCTATCGACCATCCTGGACTAGATGTACATTACTTGTACGAATATCCCGCATTCGATTCCATTACACCTGCACAGAAAACCTATATTGCTTCTTATATCGATAGTTTGGAAACAGCATTGTATAGTATCAACTTCAGCGATTCAGCTTCGGGATATAGAAAGTATCTCGACACAAAATCGTTCATTGATTATTTTCTGGTGAATGAACTCTCGCGAAACAACGATGGTTTTAAGAAGAGTGTTTTCTTCAACAAAAACAAGTATTCGAAAGGTGGTAAGTTCAAAGCCGGCCCTGTTTGGGATTTCGACTGGGCTTGGAAGGATTTATGGGGTTGTTCCATGTTCTCCAATTCCAATGGCTCGGGATGGGCTTATCTTATCAACGATTGTGCAACTGATAATAACTCGAACGGATATTATGTACGGCTGCTGCAAGACACCATCTTTTGCAACGAATTAAGATGTAGGTATAATTATTTCAGGTTATCCATATTGAGTACCCCTTACATCAACAATTATATTGATAGCATGAAAACCTTGGTACAACAAGCACAGGCAAGGCATTTCCAAAAATGGCCAATACTTGGCATGAGTGGCCCTGCTCCCGAAATGAACGCAGTAGCTACTACTTACGATGGAGTGATGGATACCTTGAAGGCTTGGATTAACAGACGACTCACTTGGTTAGATGCCAACATGCCTGGGCATTGCCAGCCTGTTCATCTCGATGTGAAACTATTGAACACACAAGCTGGTCTCAATTATTTTCCCAACCCTAGCACAGGTCTTATTCATTTCGAAGGTCGACTGCCAGATACTTCTCCCATTGTGATGACCATTTACGATGTTACAGGAAAAGAAATTGACCGAAAGAACTTACCAACAGGAACAATCAATTTCGATTATCGATTAGAAGAGAAAGGTGTTTATTATTTCAAAATAAACAATAACACTGGCATGATTCAATACGGAAAATTAATAATCCTTTAAATAAATACACCATGAAACAATTTTATTCATCAAGAAACATCTTACGGTTGATTGGCCTTTTGGCTTTCGTTCAACTCAGCTATTCCTCTATTAGCCATGCGCAATGCACAACGGTAGATCAAAGTCAATTGAATTACAACGGTGGTATGAGTGCTCGCAACCTGCCTCAATACACCGTTTGGCAAAGTTTCACTTCAGGCAGCACCGGCACATTGTGCAAGATAGATGTTGGATTTTTTAATGCCATGACAGGTTTTGGCACCTTTAATCTCTACGTTGGCATTGGCACTAGTGGCACTTTGTTGCAAACACAAACTGTTACCGTTTCAGGAACAGGAAACTTCTTCCAATCCTTTAATGTATCGGCTGCGGTGGTGGTAGGCGGTGTGTACACGTTTCAGTTTATCCCAACACAAGGAGGAGGATTGCCCGACCCTTATGGCTTGCAGATACAGCTTCCGGGAACCTATGCTGGTGGCGAACTCGAAACGACTGACCCTTCGGGAACTTCGGTTACTGGCATGGATATGGTTTTCAAAACATACATTGATGTATCCACTCTGGTGAATAACCTTTCAGATGCTGTGACGGAAATGGCCGTGTATCCCAACCCTTTCGCAACATCTACTACCCTTAAAGCCAACCATGCTTTTACAAATGCTAGCTTCCAACTTACCAACGTGCTTGGGCAAGTGGTGAAACAAATTGTTCTTTCGGGTGATGAATGGAACATCGACTGTAGCGATCTGAAAGCAGGTATATACAACTACTGCGTTACCTGCGAAGGTAAAATGATTACTAATCAAAAATTAGTAATCATGAACAAATAAGTATGAATAAACTTGCCACAGGCTTAGTATGCTTCTTCCTTCTTGTTGTTTCGTTTGCTTTTATTTAAATGCCATTAATACACAAAGGCGCGAAGGCAATTTTGCAATTAAGCATTGGCAATTGAGTCAATGGGAATTAATTTTTAGTGTTTTCTTAAGGTTTTTATTTCTTAAACCCTAGGCTGAACCGGGATTTGTCTTAATAATACCTATTTGAAGCTTTATTGCCTTGCAAATGACCAAAAACGGTTAAAAATCAGAAAAAAGGTTTACAAAGGCAAGCAAAGCGAATAAGGAAAGAACCTTTTTAAGCGGAATCAGTCAATATAGATAATCATATTGAGTGATGTTAAGCGGAATCAGTCGATATCAAAATTGAAATCGAGTGATGTTAAGCGGAATCGGTCAATATCAAAATTGAAATCGAGTGATGTTGAGTGGAATCAGTCAATATCAAAATTGAAATCGAGTGAAAGTGCTCACTTTTGGTCAATATCAAAATTGAAATCGAGTGAAAGTGACTTTTTTCATAAAAGTTCAATTCAGAAATAAATAAAAACTAACAACAACGAGAAAACACTAAAAATCAACTCCCATTACCTTTATGCCTTCGTGTCATTTTCCTGTCACGAAACTTCGGGAGTGGCCACTTTGAACTTTCTAACCTAAAACTTTCTAACTTTCCTGATTTTCAAGTTTAGTATTAAAAGGAAGAAATCTGGAAAATTATAATAGAAAACTATCATTACCTTTGAGCAATGAGAAAACAAGAACGATTCGAAAAAATTATTAACTATTTCAGCAAAAATCATCCAATTGCGGAAACCGAATTACATTATAAAAATCCTTATCAATTATTGGTAGCTGTTATCCTCTCGGCTCAATGCACCGACAAACGAGTGAACATGGTGACGCCAACCTTATTTAAGGCGTTTCCTAAACCCGAAGTGATGGCAGTAGCAAGCAGTGATGAAGTGTTTCAGTATATTAGAAGCATTAGTTATCCGAATAATAAGGCGAAACATCTTGTTGGAATGGCTTCTATGTTGGTCAATGAATTCAAAGGAAAAGTTCCGTCAAACATTGAAGAGTTGCAAAAGCTCCCCGGTGTTGGCAGAAAAACAGCCAATGTGATAGCCTCAGTAGTTTATAACAAGCCAGCTATGGCGGTAGATACCCATGTGTTTCGAGTGTCGGCTAGGCTAGGTTTAACAAAAAACGCTACCACTCCACTTGAAACAGAGAAACAACTGATAAAATACATACCAACAGACAAAATAGCAATTGCACACCATTGGCTGATTTTGCACGGAAGGTATGTTTGTGTGGCACGAAATCCAAAATGTGAAACCTGCGAATTGAAATTGTACTGTCAATACTTCGAATCGTTATCAAAGAAATAATTTCCGAGTTCTACCCTAAATAATATTAATGCTCTACCACCCTTTAAAATATGGCTATCTGTAATTTGTTAATAAATATCTTTGAGCGTTTCGAATTTTACTCCTATTTTTGAATCAGAAAATAAATTATGGCAAATCATACTACTAGTTTAAAAGAAAAAGACAAAGCTCCCGATTTTAGTTGCAAAGATGAAAAAGGAAATTTAAGGTCGTTGAGCGATTTTAAAGGTAAAAAGTTAATACTTTACTTTTATCCAAAGGACAAAACACCGGCTTGTACCAATCAAGCATGCGACTTGCGCGATAACTACAAAACAATAACAGAATGTGGTTACGAGGTGTTAGGAGTAAGTGCCGATACCGAATTGATGCATACCAAGTTTATTCGTAAATATAGTTTGCCCTTCTCATTATTAGCTGATATCGACTTGACAGTGATAAAAGCTTATGATGTATGGGGAGAGAAAAATTTTATGGGAAAAGTTTTTGATGGTATCATCAGAACCACCTTTATTATTGATGGAGAAGGAATGATTGAACGAATAATAACAAATGTAGACACAAAAAATCATACAAAACAAATATTAAATACCCAACCAGTTAAATAACCTTACAACAACAAAAAATTAAAAATGAGCAAAGACAATAAAGATGCAAAAATGGCTACAGTAAAGGAAGCCATCAATAAAGAGAAGTTAAAAGCCCTCCAATTAACACTTGACAAACTTGATAAAACCTACGGAAAAGGTGTTATTATGCGTATGGGTGATCAGGCTATTGAGAACGTAGAGGTAATACCTACAGGTTCGCTTGGATTGGACATCGCACTTGGAATTGGTGGATTACCTAAAGGAAGAGTGATTGAAATCTATGGACCAGAATCGTCAGGTAAAACTACATTAACGCTTCATGCCATAGCTTCGGTTCAGAAAGCTGGAGGAATTGCTGCTTTTATAGATGCAGAGCATGCCTTCGATAGAGCTTATGCTGAAAAATTAGGAATCGATACCGAAAACCTTTTAATCTCTCAACCCGACAATGGTGAGCAAGCCTTAGAAATAGCAGAAAACCTGATTCGTTCTGGTGCTATCGATATCATTGTTATTGACTCGGTAGCGGCTCTTGTTCCTAAGAGTGAAATTGAAGGAGAAATGGGTGATTCAAAAATGGGATTGCATGCACGATTGATGTCACAAGCCTTACGAAAACTTACTGGAACCATTAACAAAACAGGATGTTGCTGCATTTTCATCAATCAGTTGAGAGAGAAAATTGGAGTAATGTTTGGCAACCCAGAAACAACTACAGGAGGAAATGCTCTTAAGTTTTATGCTTCTGTACGTTTGGATATTCGTAGAATCGGGCAGATAAAAGACGGAGACGCAGTAGTTGGAAACAGAACTAGAGTGAAAGTAGTAAAAAACAAGGTTGCTCCTCCATTCCGACAAGCTGAATTCGACATCATGTATGGTGAAGGAATTTCGAAAGTAGGTGAAATTATTGACCTTGGCGTAGAATTGAACATCATTAAGAAAAGTGGTTCATGGTTTAGCTATGGCGATACCAAATTAGGTCAAGGACGCGATGCTGTGAAAATATTATTTAACGACAACGAAGGTTTAATGGATGAAATTGAAGGAAAAATAAGAGAAATATTGAGTACATCAACTGTTGTTCCTGAAGTTAGCGCAGCAAAATAGTTTTAATTTAATTACAGTAACATTTTTAACATCCCCAATGAAAGCACTGCCGAGAGGTGGTACTTTGTAGTTGGGGATGTTGTTTTTTATCTACTTTTGTCGTCATGAATTTAAAACAATCTCTAACCTATTTAGGATTACTCGTCACCATTACATTTGTTTCGTGCAATAATAATTCAACAAAAACGGACACAAAGACCGTTGACACGGTAGCCATCAAAACACCAGAAGAGTTGAAAAAGCTCAATCTGCTGATAGCTGCTGAACCTAATAATGCAAACCTCTATCATAAGCGTGCTCAATATTATTTTGATAAAAAAGATTTCAAAGCAAGTCTTACGGATATGAACAAGGTGATGAGCATCGATTCATCTAAAGCAGAATACTTTCTTACCATCTCGGACATTTATTTTGTAAACAACCTTACTTCTAAATCGAAAGCTGCGCTTGAGAAGTGCATTCAACTGGATGATAAAAACACGGTTGCTATGCTTAAATTAGCTGAATTGTACCTCTATGTTCGCAAGTACAAAGAATCTGTACAGTACATCAACATGGCTTTGAAACTTGACAAATACAATGCTAAAGCATATTTCATGAAAGGGATGAACTACAAAGAACTTAAAGATACAGCGAGGGCGATTTCAAGTATGCAAACCGCAGTAGAACAAGACCAGCAGTATTACAATGCCTATATTCAATTGGGGATTCTCTGTGCAGCGCAAGGAAATTCATTGGCAGTTCAATATTACAAAAATGCTATTAAACTAAAACCAAGAAGTACAGAAGCTTGGTACGACCTTGGCAAATGCTATCAAGATATGGAAAGCTGGGCAAATGCCATATCGAGCTATAACACGCTTTTAACAATTGATGTTAGCTACAAATATGCACATTATAATTTAGGAGTGGTTTATTTTCTTGGACTCAAAAAATATCCCGAAGCCATTGACCATTATACCCAAGCCATTAACCTTGATCCAAAATATACGGAAGCTTATTACGCACGAGGCATTTGTTATAAAGAAATGCATAAAATGAAAGATGCCATAAAAGACTTTGTGGCATGCACATCCATCAACCCCGACTTTGAACCCGCAAAAGAAGTGCTGAAGGAAATGAACCACGGGGTGGAGACTCATTAATCGGGTAATTTTATTTGACGATAAGCGCAATTAAATCTGTTCGGTAAGGCTTGTTTTTCTTACTTTTGCAGCATGATAAAAGCAAACGACCCTCAACTGAAATCGTGGATAGAAGTAGCTAGCAACTGCGATTTCCCGATTCAAAATCTTCCTTTTGGAATATTTAAAACACAAAGCTCAAGCCCTAGAGTAGGCATTGCCATTGGCGATCAAGTGCTCGACCTTGCATTGTTGAACAAAATGGGTTTTCTTAATAACTTAAAAATTGACAATTCCATATTTACAAATCAATACCTAAATGATTTTATTGCTTTAGGAAAACCAACCTGGAGAGCCTTGCGCCATAGAGTTTCGGACTTGTTAAATGCTGACAATGCAGAACTCCGCGATAATAAAGAAGCTCAACAAAAGGTATTGCAATACATTAGCAATGTTCAATTGTTGATGCCTATTCGTGTTGGCGATTATACCGATTTTTATTCGAGCATCGATCATGCAACCAACGTAGGAACCATGTTTAGAGACCCTGCCAATGCGCTTTTGCCAAATTGGAAACACCTTCCTGTTGGATATCATGGTAGAGCTTCGTCTATCATTATTTCGGGTACCAATTTTCATCGCCCGAAAGGACAAACCAAACCTGCTAATTCCGAACAACCTGTTTTTGGTCCTACTAAACTTCTTGACTTCGAATTAGAGGTTGCATTTGTGATTGGTAAATCATCTGAACTAGGACAAAGCATCAGCACTGCCGATGCTGATGATGCCATTTTTGGCTTAACTTTATTCAACGATTGGAGTGCAAGAGATATTCAAACTTGGGAATATGTTCCACTAGGACCTTTCTTAGCTAAGAATTTCGCCTCCACCATTTCGCCTTGGATAGTTACGCTTGATGCCCTTGAACCCTTCCGTACAGAAGGTTATAAACAAGAACCAAAGGTATTGCCTTATCTTGAATATTCAGGAGACAGAAACCTTGACATTCGACTCGAAGTAAGTATTCATCCTGAAAACAGTGAAGAAACTTGTGTATGCAATTCGAATTACAAATACATGTATTGGACCATGGAACAGCAATTGGCACATCATACGGTGAATGGATGCAATGTAAATATTGGTGATTTGATGGCCTCTGGAACAATAAGTGGACCTACACCTAATTCGTTTGGTTCGATGCTCGAGCTCAGCTGGAGAGGCACAAAACCATTAAAGATGAAGGATGGTAGCGAACGAAAATTCATTAACGATAACGACACCGTTATTATGAGAGGTTATTGCCAAAAAGATAATGTAAGAGTAGGTTTTGGCGAAGCAAAAGCCAAAGTATTGCCTGCTTTATAATCTTACCATTATTGATAATTGCCTTACTTGGCAATTATCAATTTCTCAGTTGTATGTTTATTTCCAATGGTTATTTGATAGAAATAAATGCCATTGACAAGAGATGAAACATCGTTGGTAATGCGATGATGGCCTGCATTTAGCTTTTCCGACAGGATAGATTGCACCTCCTCACCAAGAATATTTACCAATTCCACTTTTACAGAAGCCGCCTGAGCAAGCATAAAATCAAGGGAAGAACTTGTAGTGGATGGATTGGGATAAACCGAAACAGACGATTGATTTCCTTCTAATGCATGGGTTCCTACTATGGCCATTCCATCGTATTTAATTTGAGCATTGATGGCTGAGTTTTGCAAATCGGGCAAACTATCACCAGCAATTATGGCAAAGGCCACTTTTATTGAATCGCCTACGGCCATGTTAAATGGTCCAGAACTTACCACATCGCAAACATCATTGCCCGTTCCCGAAAGTCCTGCATCGGTGCGATTGGTTGAAAGTGTGGTGTATTTCAATGTGCCTGAATATCCAAAGCCGGTGGCTGTGATGTCCACTCCTCCTCCACCGCCATTGATGTTGTCGATAGCATAATGAACCACAGGTGCAGTATTGGTAAGTAATTTCACTCCTGCATATTTTGCATTGGCTCCTGTGTAATAAGCGTATCCCATTTTGTTGGCGGCATCGAACGAAGCACGGTTGGATGTAAAGGTGGTGGCATCAATATCCCAATCGGTGAAAATGCCAGCATATACATCCGACAAAGGTGCAGAACCTGTGTTGGTAATCACGTATTGAACAATGACAAATTTTCGATTACCTACAGTGCTCCAAGCAAAGGCTTTGTGATGAACATCCACAGGCAAAGGTTGTGTGGCTAATGCATCGTGAAACTTACCATCCAAATCGAACTCGGAATAAACCGAAGGAATAACGGTATGCACTGCATTAATGGATTGAAAATCGGCATCGGGAGTGGTGTACACCCTTATGGCATCCGACACTTGATTAGCATTGCTTCCAACCATCAAACCCGACTCGTACATCAAAGTTCCTCCATTCATATAATTAAAACCTAATCCTCCTGATTGATTGTTGCCGCTGTATCCTATATGTCCACTGCTATTGATGGTGGTTGCCACATCGTTGATGGTGATGTTTACATAATCCACATTTACGGTTTCGGTAAAAAACTCATTCTTGGTGTACGAAGTAGCCGCATCGGTAAGGGTGAGTTGAAAAGTAACCAAGGTATTCTGAAGTGCCGAAGGTAATATCTGAACAACGAAAGGATTGCTATAATTAGTTACCGAACCCATTGTAGCAATTGCTCCTAAAGTAACAGTGGAATTGAGAATGGTTACGAATGGTGAACTGGTAGAAAGTGTAGCAACAAGGTTGGTGGTTGGGTTGAGGTAATTGATAAAGTTACCACCTATCCGAAGGGTATCGCCTATTACAAAGGTATTATCGTTGTTGTCGGTGGTTTGTTTCTGAGTCATCACTACCGAAGGAGTAAAAGGGTCGGTGATGGCACGGAATAAATTGATGCGCCCATTGCCTAGTTTGTTGGCATATATCGGACTCATCAATCCATAGATATTATCACATGTAACCTTTAATCGTTCGCCTATTTGCAATGCGCTGTAAGATGGATAAAAGGATTTGATGATGGCGGAGGCTCCTGCGGCACAAGGCGAAGCCATAGAGGTGCCCGTGAGCGATGCATAACTATTGGTAGGATAAGTGGAATAAATGTTTTCGCCCGGAGCGCAAACATCAACCGTGTAATTATAATTAGACGAAACTGAGCGTCTATCATCATTTTTAGTATTGGCAACACTTATCACATAGGTGTAAGCAGCAGGATAAAACACCTCGTCCATTCCATCGTTTCCGGCAGCTGCCACCACAAGGGCATTTTTATTGATGGTGGCATAGGTTACCACATCTTGCCCCAATTGCCCACCGGCTGTGCCACCCCACGAACAATTGATGATGGCACAATTGTGGTCGGCAGCATAGGTAATGCCTTCGTAAGCTTTGCTTAGGGTGCCCGATGCATCGGCTATTTTCACAGGTAGAAACTTACAGTTGAATCCTACTCCTACTCCATTGGTAGCATTGTCGTTTTCCGCAGCAGCTATGCCCGACACATGCACTCCGTGTGCATTGGCATTGTAAGTAGGGTCGTTGTCGTTTTCGCCTAAATCCCAACCACTAAAATTGTCGATGTATCCATCACCATCATTATCGATGCCATCCAAGGTGTCGAGGTAATTGTGTTTTATTTGGTTTTTCAAATCATCATGTGTGGGTTCGGTGCCAGTGTCGGTAATGCCTATCACCACATTGGTATCGCCACGGGCAGTGGTGGTGTTTACTCCCCAAGCTGCTTCGGCTTGTATATTGGTGATGGCGTATTGTTGCACAAGGTCGGGGTCGTTAGGGGTATAAAACACATGGGGTACATAATGTGGCTCGGCATATTGAGCAATGGAAAGCAGAGCAAACTTACGAATGAGTTTTTCGAACTGAAGGTTGGCAGTATACGTAAACTCGTAAATCAACGTAAGGTCGGCATAGGATTGTCCTTGTTCGTTGGTTTCTTTTTCGGGGCGTTGGCTATGCGGAAACATTCGGTGCAACCCATTTCCACCAATGGTGGTGTATAAAGTTTTGAAATTATTATCTTCTATTTTATCATCCGCACAAATTGTACGATAGGCCGATTTCACTTTAAAGACAATAGTTTTGGAGAGATAATCGCTTTCTTTCAAATTGCTCGGCATCGTAAAGTTTGTGGATGATGCATCAATAACCGACTTATGTGTCTGTGCAAAACCAATGGATACAACCAATAAGGCAAATAAAGGAGTGAGGATGAAAGGAAGACGTTTCTGCATTGCTTTGGGTGCTAGTTATTATTTTTTTGATAGAGCGAAGATAGCGAATGTTTTGTTTTGAACTCATCCTGAGTTTTAATTTTCGTCTCTTCTACATTTTACTTATTTATTTATCGGAATGAATGTATATTTGTACGCAACAGAAATCTAAAAAAAACAAATGACCAAAATACAAGCCTCTGCCATTGAGTTCCTAAAACTAATAAAACGAAACAACAACCGCGATTGGTTTAATGCCCATAAAGACCGCTACTTGATAGAACATGCCAACATCATTTCGTTTGCCGATGAATTGCTAGCCATGATGAACAAACACGATGTGTTGGAAACCCTATCGGGCAAAAAAAGCCTACACCGCATCTATCGCGATACTCGCTTTGCGAAAGACAAAACCCCTTTTAAACCGGTGTGGAGTGGAAGTTTTGCGAGGGCTACCAAACAACGCAGAGGTGGTTATTATTTCCATATCGAACCAGGCAATAGTTTTGTGGGCGGTGGTTTTTGGGCTCCCGAACCTCACGACTTGAAACGCATACGCGAAGAGTTTGCCTACGATGCTGCTCCCTTGCGAAAGATAGTAAAGAGCAAAGCTTTTGTGAGTAATTTCGGTAGTTTGATGGGCGAACAAGTAAAAACTTCTCCCAAAGGTTTCGATGCTACCAACCCTGCCATCGACTTGATACGATACAAACAATTTTTGGTGATGAAATCTTTTTCCGACAAAGAAGTGATGAGCGAAAACTTTGTGAAACAAGCCAACGATGCTTTTAAAAACATGCGACCTTTTTTCGATTATATGAGCGAAGTGCTTACTACCGATGTGAATGGGATACAGATGTGAGTATTGAGATGTTAGATGTGAGTATTGAGATGTTAGATATTAGTATTGAGATATGAGATGTTTCACCGCTAAGACACGAAGGCAATTTTGCAATTGTGCAGTAGGCAATTATTCGTACATTCGTAATATTCGTATTTCGTAAAGTTCCCAACAACTAACAACCAAATAATAATGGCAGGCAGTTTCGCACTCTTCGGTTTCTTTCCTCCTGCTTTCCGTTCCAAGTCCGCCCAACGCACAAGCCAACGCATGCGGGCTTTCCTCTTCAATCAGGTGCAGTTATTCAGCTACTCACGCTTCGTATCCCTTTTTTACCGCTCCCGAAAAAAAAAACAACATCCCCTCTCTTGCGGAGAGGTGCCCGGGGAGAGGTCTTTCTTTCAAAAAAATACCCCCAAAATTTCTTGCATATTCCAAAAATTATTTATTTTTGTATCGCTATTAATAATTTATAATTAACAACTAAATCTTAAAGATATGCCACACACACCTACACCTAAGTACCCCTTTACACAACAAGAATTGTACTCTATTGCCGACACAATGTACGACAATCTCGAAAACCCAACAAACCTCGCAGCATTTCAAACAAAAAAGCCGGGCAAATACACCCCCGCATTTATTGCACAGCTTCGAGCAAACAAAAAAGCAGCATTCACAATGCCCGATGACGACCAACGTAACTCAATCCACGAAACATTCAAAGTCGAACTCATAGGCCTAGCAGATACCTGCTGCAACCTCTTTCAAGATTTAAAAGGATACATCCACGATGGTTTCCCAAAAGACCAATGGAATATCAAATATGATGAGGCAGGAATGACCGTTTACGAATCCGCTTCACACAACAATTGGGAAAACGTAGTAGCACTCAACAAAAAAGTAAACGATTTTATTGAAGCAAATCCTGCACCCCTTACTGACGGATTTATGCCAGCTACATTTCCAGGAGATTGTACAACAGCCTCAACCGCTTTTGATTCAAAATATGCAGCATTCAAAACCTCACGCCAAACAGGCACTGGCACAGGCGCAAAAATCACAGCCGACAACATAGTTTATGCTGATTTACAAAACCTCCAAAACGATGGACACATAGTTTTCCGCAAAGATGCCGAAGCACTAAAACAATTCATGATGTCTCACGTTAAAAACATCGTTAGCCCTCCAGGCAGCGCATCATTAGGAATTGATTTAATAGAACAAGGGTCAAACCTCCCTGTTGCGAATGCAATTATTATAATTCAGTCAGCCACCGGAATAGCAATCACCCTTACTTCAGACGCATCAGGAAAAGTCGATTTCCATAAAATCAACCCCGACACCTACAAAGTCAAAATCAAACCAGTCGGCAAACCCGAAATCAATATCGTAAAACAAGTAGACACAGGAGTAAACGCAAGACTAAAAGTAACAATTCCTGCCTAAAGCATATAAATATCAATCATTTACCCATACATTTACATCAAACTCCCCCTCTTTTTGGCGGAGTTTGGCGTTATAATGGGTACAGTACAACGGTATCATGGGGTCAGTACAAGGCATCATGGGGTCAGTACAACGGTATCATGGGGTCAGTACAAAGGCATCGTGGGGTCAGTACAACGGTATCGTGGGGTCAGTACAAGGCATCGTGGGTTCAGTACAAAGGTATCATGGGGTCAGTACAACGGTATCATGGGGTCAGTACAAAGGCATCATGGGGTCAGTACAACGGTATCATGGGGTCAGTATAGAGGAATAATGGGGTCAGTACAACGGTATCATGGGGGCAGTACAACGGTATCGTGGGGTCAGTACAACCGTATCATGGGGTCAGTACAACGGTATCGTGGGGTCAGTACAACGGTATCATGGGGTCCGTATAACGGTATCGGTGGTGGCGTTTTAAAAAGTCCCAAATTGCCCCCAAAGGCAAAAAAAGGAAAAAATTACCCTTATTTCATCCTCTGTTGTTGTTTTTTCACCAACATACCTAACAAATAAACAAAGAATAGTTAACAAATAAAGCTTGAAGGTGAAAACACTACAAGCACAAAAAAAACCTTCAAGGTTTATAAGCCTTGAAGGTTCTACTAAAACTATCATTCTTCACTTCGATTAATCTTCCACCACTTTGCCTATTCCTTCGTTTTTTATTCGTTTCACAGCAGGGTGTCCTTTGTAGCGCACCCCTCCTACTCCGTTCGAAGTGATGGTTAGGTCTTTGCTGGCATACACTTCGGCAGCACCTATTCCATCCACATCCAAGTTTAGTTTTTCGTTCAGCAACCCGAACGCATTGATAAGCCCAAGCCCCGAATGTTTGATTGAGGTTTCTTTCATGGTTCCCGAAAGTTTAAGTTCGCCCACCGTTTCCGAATTCACACTCAACTTATCGCCTTCCACATTTAGTTCAGTAAGTCCTACTCCTTTGCAGTCGAGCGATAGCGCACTCACCTTGATAGGACTCGTACATTTAAGTTTGCCAACACCATTGGTAGTAATGCTCGAAAGATGTACCACACTTATATAAATGTTTATTTTTTTCATCTTCCCGATGGAAGCACTGTCGCGCATAGTTACCGACAATACATTATTGGTTACCGAAGACACGATTAAGGATTGTAAGTTTTCGTCCGTTTCCACCTTCACTTGTTCTTTATCGCCTTGCGACAGAAACACATTGAATACACCATTAATCTCTATTTTATCAAACGTAGAAATAGGTCGTTCTTGAGTTTGTACGTTTCCATTTCCGTTTACTTTGGCTTGGTTGTCGTTGTTCGAAATGGTGATGTCTTCGCATCCTGCAAACGAAAACGAAGTGGCAACAATACTTAAAGTGGTGATAAAAAGGTTCATCATTAATAAATTTTTAAGGTTAATTTTAATACTAAGACGAACATGGGAATTAAAAAGTTACAGCCCGCAAAAAAAATATTTTCTTTTGAATTGTACTTTGCACAAAGGCTAAGTAAAACCCATTAAGTCATCGACTTTTTGGTGAGCTTATGCAAAGGATAACGAAGCAGAATGTAAAAATGATTCCAAAGCGTAGCTACCAAGCCATAATGTTTTGTCATGATGCGGAAACGCTCCATCCAAGCAAACCGTTGATGGTGATGCGAGGTGCCACCCGCTAAGAATTTCGAAATGTAGATACCAGTGTTCACCGTACTTTCCGATTGCTTGAGCACATTTATCACCCAATCGATATCGGCAGCAATGCGGTAATCGACATTGTAAAAATCGCAAAGCAAACGTTTGGCAATAAACGATTGATGAGATACACACATGCCATGGCGCAAGCTTTTCCAATCCATCACAGCAGGTGGTTTTAATCTTCTTTCGCCTATCACTTCGCCTTGTGCATTCATCACCGCTGTGTTGCCATAGTATACATCGGCATTGGCTTTGGTGGCAAATACCTTCTTCAAGGTATCTTTGTCGTAGAGTTCATCGCCAGCATTCAGAAACAAGATATAATCGCCTGTGGCATTCTTCAAACTTTTGTTCATGGCATCATATATACCATTGTCTTTACCCGAAAGGATAAGGGCTATTTGCGATTGGTATTGCTCGGCAAGTTCCAAGGTGCCATCGTCCGAACCTCCATCAATAATAAGGTATTCGATGTTGAGGTAAGATTGGGAAATAACACTGAGAATGGTTTTTTCTAACAACGGTTTGGCATTGTAAACCACCGTCACCACACTTATTTTCGGATTGAATTGCATTTAGTTTCTAAAAAATATTCCATTGCATTGCAATACTTTTCCTGTAGCATTATCGGTAAATGCAGGAACAATGCTTGTAAGTTGAAACCCCTTTTTCTGCATGTATTCCAGCACCTGAGGCAAGAGCCAATTTTGGTTTTCGTATAAAGGAATCAATGATATTTCCATCTCTATTCCTTTCGCTTTATCTATCATCCTTTCGGCACCCTTCAATACTTCTTGTTCAAAACCTTGAACATCTATTTTCAAAAAGATATTCTTCGAACCACTAATATATGCTTGAGCAGCTTCGTCAAGAGGCACTACTTTTACTTTTTCTTTGCCTATAATCTTCGATTCGGGAGCACCTTCGATATGCGAATCGAGCATATTAAGCAAGGTACTACTTACCGAATTTGCCGAAATATTAATTTCTATCTCTTCGTTTTTAGAACCTACCGCACAGCGTGGAGCCACGGTCCACTGAGGGAATCGCTTACTTTCGCGTTCGATGATTGTATGCACCGAAGATAAAGGCTCGAACGAAACTATTTTATTGGAATATCCGGCATCCATAATACCTATGGCATATTGTCCCTTATTGGCACCTATATCAAAAACAAGGTCGATATGGTAATGTTGCAAAAGTTTAATCCGTCTTAAATCTTCACTAGTGCCTGCATTGTACTTGCGAATTAATATACCGAAACGCTGAAATATTTTTTTTGTACTCCGTTCAAAACCGTTCATAAAATCTCCTTCTAAATAATTCACAATATTAAGAATTTTGTTTCTATCAAAGTAATTAAAAAGTGAGTAGCCTCATTGTCAGCCCTTTTTAATGCAAACAAAAAACTTAAATCAGATTCTTTAGCACTTTTACACAACACCATTATTTTATTTACATTTGCCGTTGAATATCAATGGAAAAAATAGTCAAAGAGCTCGTATGGTTTATGAAACAAAGTGCAAACACGTTTGCATCCATCATAAAAGTACTTATTAAATCGAAAAGCAGCAAAGAGTTCCCCATGGCCGCTTCCTCTTCAGCTATCGTGCTTGGCAATGGTCCTTCGTTGAGAACATCATTGGAGAAGTATCCTGCTTTTTTTCATCAACATCCGCTCATTGCTGTCAATAGTTTCTCCATCACCCCTGAATATAGTTTATTGAAACCAACGTATTATGTAGTGCTCGACCCAGGGTTTTGGTTTGGCGATTCGGAAGTGGTGACCAATACCATAAAAGGATTGGTTGAGAAAACTTCGTGGCCATTGAATTTAATGGTTCCACATCTTGCCAAAAAATCATCTTTGTTTGCCACACTCGAAAAACAAAATCCCAACATTAAACTTGTCTATTTCAATTATACCGTTTATAAAGGATTTAAAGGAATTGGGTATTGGCTCTACCGCAAGAACATGGCCATGCCTCAATCGCAAAATGTAATGGTTGCCTCACTCTTTCTTGCTTTAAACATAGGTTTCAAGGAGGTTTACTTATTTGGTACCGACCATACTTGGCACGAAAGCTTGATGGTGAATAATGAAAACGTTGTTTGTTTTAAGGATAGTCACTTTTATGAAGGAACAGAAAAAACAACCTATCGACCATTTTACAAAGGGTTGCATCTTAAGGAAACCTTCACATCAGAAGAGGTGTTCATTACCTTCTCAAAAATATTTAAAGGTTATATGCAAGTAGAACACTATTCAAAATACTTGGGTTCTAAAATATACAATGCGAGCGAAGTCTCGTTTATAGATGCATTCGAACGCACTAAACCATCAACACAACAATTCGAAATAAAATAAAAATGACAACAATATTCTCTTCTCCTTTCACCTATTGGATAAAATGGGTATTCACAAAGTGGAAACTAAAATTGAAATACGGTAAGCAACATTTGCAGATAGAATACATGGCCGAAATTAAAGATTGTAAATTTGGTTATTACAATACCATCTATAAATTTGCTCGCCTACGTAATTCTGAATTAGGCGATTTTAGTTATGTAGCGCGCAATTCGCAAATTTATAATACCACTGTGGGCAAATTTACTTGCATCGGTCCAAATGTGAGCGCAGGTATGGGAGCGCATCCTTCCGAAGGATTTGTTTCCACTCACCCTTTGTTCTACTCCACCCTTGGACAAGCTGGAGGATTAGTGATTGTGGATAAAAATTTATTTGAAGAATTTCCTCATACCGAAATAGGAAATGATGTTTGGATTGGCAACAATGCCATCATTAAATATGGAATAAAAATTGGCGATGGTGCTATCATTGGCTCTGGGGCCACGGTTACAAAAGATGTGGAACCTTATAGCATTGTTGGTGGTGTACCTGCTAAGATAATTAAGTATCGTTTTTCTGAAGAACAGATTGAGTTTCTGCTCAACTTAAAATGGTGGGATAAAGATTTAGAATGGTTAAAAGCCAACAAGGAACTTTTCAGAAATTTTGGAGAGTTCGAAAAAGAACTCTCGAAACAATAAATCATAGAGCGTAATAAACCTCAGCACGCATGGTGTACGTCATCATTTGTTTGGTTGCTTTTGCTGGTTCAGTACTTACCTTGTTTTCTGGATTTGGCTTAGGCACCTTGCTTGTGCCAGTTTTTGGTTTGTTCTTCCCTATTGAGATAGCCATATCATTAACCGCTATCGTTCATTTCCTCAACAATCTTTTCAAATTAATACTACTAGGTAAATCAGCGGATAAAAAGACCATTCTTCGATTTGGTATACCTTCAGTAATTGCTGCTTTTTTTGGTGCTTACACCCTTTACTTCATTTCCGATTTACCCTATATCACACAATATACTCTTTTTGATAAAACCATCTCCATCTTACCAGTAAAACTCACCATAGGTTTGTTGCTCATGCTTTTTTCTTTGTTCGAAATTATTCCACGTTTCAAAAATTGGCAAGTAAACGAACGTTATTTAACATTAGGCGGTTTCCTCAGCGGCTATTTTGGTGGATTGTCAGGTAATCAAGGTGCTTTAAGGAGTGCCTTTCTCATTCGCGCTCAACTCTCCGCTCAAAGTTTTATTGCCACAGGTGTTGTTATTGCTTGTCTCACCGACATCGCTCGCTTGCTAGTGTATTCAAACACTAACTTTCATTTTATCAATTCTTCCAATGCTCCACTACTGGCTTTGGCAACCCTTTCGGCATTTGCCGGAGCTTTTGTGGGCAATAAATTATTAAAAAAAACCACAATCAAAACCATTCAATCCCTTGTAGCTGTTATGCTATTTGTTTTCGCAATGTTTTTAGTTTTTGGTATTATTTAATTATCGGTTGGTAGTTCAATAAACTCTCCTTATTTTTGACCCTTATTAAAAAAAAGAAACAATGTTAGATTTAAACGGAAAATCAATTTTAATTACTGGAGGAACAGGTTCGCTAGGAAAACATCTTACAAAAACGATATTCGAGAAATTTCCAAATGTTAAACGTCTTGTGATTTATTCAAGAGACGAGCAAAAACAATTTGAAATGGCTCAAGAATATGCTCCAAGCAAATATCCTGCAATTCGTTATTTTATTGGTGATGTAAGAGATGCTGACCGATTGAAAAAAGCGTTTAAAGACATTGAAATTGTAATACACACTGCTGCTATGAAACATGTTCCAATTGCAGAATACAATCCAATGGAATGTGTAAAAACGAACGTTCTCGGAGCGGAAAACGTAATCAACGCTGCACTAGAAACCGATGTAAAGAAAGTAGTTGCGCTTTCAACCGACAAAGCAGCAGCGCCAATAAACCTATACGGAGCCACCAAATTATGTTCGGACAAATTGTTTGTTGCGGCTAATAATATTAGAGGTAAGCATGATATTAAATTTTCAGTAGTTCGTTATGGCAACGTGATGGGCTCGAATGGTTCTGTAATACCTTTCTTTATCAAAAAGAGAAAAGAAGGCGTTTTGCCTATAACCGATGTGAACATGACGCGATTTAACATTTCGCTGCAAGAAGGAGTAGATTTGGTTTTACATGCCATGGAAACTGCATGGGGAGGAGAAATATTTGTACCTAAAATCCCATCGTACAAACTTACCGATGTAGCAACAGCAATTGGCCCTAGTTGTAAACAAGAAATTGTCGGCATTCGCCCAGGTGAAAAAGTACATGAAGAAATGATTACCTCATCCGATTCGTTTTCGACTTATGATTTAGGAAAATATTATGCCATCTTACCTCAAGTGCCTAATTTTAATATTGAGGAATATATCAATCATTTCAAAGCAAAAGCTGTTAAACAAGGTTTTCAATATAATTCTGGAGAGAATTCCGAGTTCATTGGTGTGGATGAAATTCGCACATTAATAAAAGAAAACTTAGATACTTCTTTCACATGGTAAGCAAGTTAAGTGCGACTGTTATTATTACCATTCGAATTACCCGTTTAAGAATCTAATTTAAGCAGAACATTATGTCATCCGAAGAAAAAATAAAGATAATTCCTTATGGTCGTCAAACCATCACTGATGCAGATATAGAAGCAGTTGTAAGCGTTCTCAAATCGGATTTTCTTACTCAAGGACCTTCCATTGCTGAATTCGAAAACAAGTTCGCTGCATATGTCGGAGCAAAATATGCAGTAGCTCTTGCTAACGGCACAGCGGCTTTACACCTTTGTGCAATGGCTTTAGATGTTAACAAAACATCTAGGGTGATAACCACACCAATTACCTTTGCAGCTTCTGCCAATTGTATCAGGTATTGTGGAGGAGAAGTTCATTTTGCGGATATTGACCCAACAACATTTTTACTCGATATAAATAAAGTGCGAGAACTGCTTCAAAAACATCCAAAAGGATATTTCACTGGCATCATTCCTGTTGACTTTGCCGGAAATGCGGTGAACCTTGAAGCCTTTCGTAAACTTGCTGATGATTACGGATGTTGGTTGATAGAAGACGCATGTCACGCTCCTGGAGGTTATTTTACTGACAGTAATAACATAGAACAAAAATGTGGAAATGGAGTTTTTGCCGACCTCGCTATCTTTTCCTTTCACCCTGTTAAACACATCGCTACTGGCGAAGGTGGTATGATTACAACAAACGACAAGGCATTGTATGACAAGTTAATTTTACTTCGAACACATGGTATCACGAAAGAATCAAGCAAATTCCAAAACCAGCCTGACGAAGTTGCTCAAGGAGGATGGTATTACGAAATGCAAGAATTGGGGTATAACTATAGATTAACTGATTTCCAAGCAGCACTGGGTAGTTCTCAGCTTACACGTGCGGATAAAAATTTGGAAAGAAGAAGAACGCTTGCTCGACAATACGATATCGCTTTTAAAGGAAGTTCTATATTGACTCCATTATCTACTCCTGGGAATGCGTATCACCTTTATGTTATTCAAGTTTCAAGACGATTAGAACTTTATAATTACTTAAGGGCACACAACATCTTTGCCCAAGTGCATTATGTTCCTTGCCATTTGATGCCTTATTACAAACAATTTGGTTTCAAGAAAGGAGATTTCCCCAATGCAGAAAACTATTACGACAAATGCTTAAGCATTCCGATGTATCATTCATTATCGGATGAAGATCAGAGTTTTGTTATCAAAACGATACTTGAATTTCAATAACCAATAATTACTTCTAATACCTAACTGTTGTTTGTAAACACACAAGTTAAACCCGCTCTAGTAAATCTCTCATAGGGACTTAGCATTTATAACTACTCTTGGTGTTCCATATAATATTGCAAGGGTTATTGATTTCATTTCTCATAATGGAAAATAATAGTAAATTTGTGTCCCAATAAAAAAATGACGATGTTGAACGCAGCAGAGATTAAGGAATTAAAGAACATTTTATCAACCCCCAAAAACATAGTAATTGTTACTCATTGGTCGCCTGACGGAGATGCCATGGGTTCTTCATTAGGTTTGTATAATTATTTAAAACAAAAGAAACACAAGGTTACGGTAATCACTCCAAATGACTATCCGTCCTTTTTGTTTTGGATGCCAGGAAATTCTTCTGTAATCGACTTTTCACTTAAAACAAGTGTTGCGAAAAAGACCATTGCTAAGTCGGATTTGATTTTTTGCCTCGATTTTAATTCCCTAAAACGCATTTACGACTTAGGTGATGAAGTAGCAGCATCGAAAGCAACAAAAATTATCATTGACCACCATCAACAACCTGAAGATTTTGCCAAATACCTACTACATACTGTTGATGCTTGTTCTACTTGTGAACTAGTGTTTGATTTTATCACTATGATGGGCGATAAAAAACTTTTAAATAAAGATATTGCAGATTGTTTATATACCGGCATCATGACGGATACGGGTTCGTTTCGTTTCCCTTCAACTACAGCCCGCACTCATCAAATAGTGAGTGAACTTATCGCTGTAGGGGTTAACAATTCGGAGATTCACAATTTGGTATATGATGACAATTCTGAAAGTAGATTGAGGCTATTGGGTTATTGCTTATCGGAAAAGCTCACTATATTGAAAGAATATAATACTGCTTTTTTTAGTTTACGTGCTGATGAATTAAAACGTTTTAATTATAAGAAAGGAGATACTGAATCATTAGTAAATTACGCACTAACCATCAAAGGGATTTGTTTTGCAGCCTTCTTTGTTGAAAGAGATGAAGCGGTTAAAACTTCTTTCCGTTCGAAAGGTAGCTTTGATGTAAATTTATTTGCTCGCAAAAACTTTAATGGAGGAGGTCACAAACATGCTGCTGGGGGTAGTAGTGACGACTCTCTTGACGAATCATTGATTAAGTTTATAGCATTATTACCTGAGTATAAAAAACAACTTACTAGCAAAAAATAAATCATAGTGAATCACTTTCTGTATTACGGGTTTAGTAAATCCTTACCTCTGTTTTTAGGTTTTGTTTTGGTTTCCTTATTATCAGCATGTAATGGCAGCCAAAGAACTGTACCAAAGCCAATAAATTTCCAAAGCAAGGATTTTCAAGATAAGTTGGTGAACGCAAACCAAATGTATGTAAAACGAGAAAGCGATGAAATCGATCAATATGTTGCTCATAGAGGTTGGCCAATGACCACCACTGGTACAGGATTAAGATATATGATTGTAAGTAATGGAAAAGGACCACTCGCTCTGCCCGACCAACGTGCCAAGGTAAATTACAAGATTAGTTTGCTCGATGGAACGGTTTGTTATTCTTCCGATTCAACAGGAGCGAAAGAATTCTTAATTAATCAAGATGATGTTGAAAGTGGACTTCATGAAGGTATTCAACATATGCGTGTAGGTGATAAAGCCATACTTATTCTTCCTTCTTATCTTGCTCATGGCCTTATTGGTGATCAATCAAAAATACCACCTCATGCTTCAGTAATGTACGAACTCGAATTGCTTGCCCTGAGATAATGAAGAATCGTTTCTACATAGCTATTTTACTGTTTTCTATTGCACTTACTTCGTGCTGGAAAAACAATAAATACAAAGGATATACTCAAACGGAGACAGGTTTGTATTACAAGCTTCAAGCAATTGGAGACGGAAAAAAGAAACCGAAAATTGGTGAATACTTACAATTATTCATCACGTATAAAACTGATAAAGATTCGGTATTTCTTGACACCTATTCAAATAATGAAACTGGAAAGGTGATTCTTCCATTTCAACATTCTTCTTTTATTGGCAGTTTTGAGGAAGGATTAGCTAAAATGAACGAAGGCGACAGCTTGTCGTTTGTTGTAAATGCCGACTCATTGTTCAGTAACTTTTTTAAAGCGGATTTGCCTATTTTCTTAACTCCAGAAAGCATGATTAAGATGGAGGTTAAACTTTGTCGCATACTTTCGGCTCAAGAATACGCTTTTGAAGTTGAAAATTACAATCAAATAATTGAAGACAGAGATATTGAAGAACAACGAAAGTTGGAAACTTATTTGGATACCTGCAAAACCGACTTCTATCCACTTAATAATGGTATGTATTACCTTCCTTTGAAACAAGGTGTTGGTGATATGGCCGAAAAGGGAAATACGATTAAAATTAATTACAAAGGATACTTTTTAAATGGAAAGCAGTTCGAATCAACTTACGATAGGGGTCAACCGTTGGAATACATCGTTGGAACCCAAGGACAGTTAATTTCGGGGTTGGAATATGCAATAAGTTTAATGAATGAGGGGGCGAAAACAAAATTTATTATACCTTCGCACCTTGCTTTTGGAGAAAGTGGTTCGTCAACAGGAATTATTCTGCCTTACACTACTGTAATCTATGAGGTAGAATTGATCAGTTTAACTAAATAAAATTAAATTTTAAAATGAAAATTACAATGAAAAAAACATTTTCGGCTTCTGTTATAATGGCCGTTGTTACAGTATTTACCATTTCTTCTTGTAAGAAATCTCCTTTCCCTGGATATGACATGTCGGAGACAGGTGTGTATTTCAAGTTTTACAAACATGATGAAAAAGGAGTAAAACCAAAAGAAGGAGACTTCGTGAAATTAGTGATGTGGTACAAAAATAGTAAAGATTCTGTGCTATTTGATTCTAAAAAAGCTCAACCAGGAAAAGACTATATCGAATTTCCACTTGGAAAATCAACTTTCAAAGGTAGTTTCGAAGATGCACTTTTGCTTATGTCAATTGGAGATAGCGCAAGTTTCATGATTGCTGCTGATTCTGTTTACCTTAAAACTTTCAAAGCCAAAGAACTTCCTAAGTACATTGTACCAGGAACTTTATTGACGTTTGAGGCTAAACTTGTGAAAATTACTTCTAAAGACGAAATGGAAGCAGAAAAGAAAAAGAAAATGGAAGAGCGCAATGCGATGTTGGAACTTCGCAAGAACGAAGAGCCAAAAGCCCTTGCAAAATATTTAGAGGATAACAAAATTACAACTAAACCTACTTCTACTGGTTTGATATATATCGAAAAATCAAAAGGGAAGGGAGCTAAACCTACGAAAGGTTGTAAAGTAAAAGTAAACTATACTGGTCGTTTACTTGATGGTACTGTTTTCGACACAAGCGATAAGGAGGTTGCTAAAAAAGCAGGCCCAGGAGTGTATAACGAACAAAGACCTTACGAACCTATTGAGATTCCAATTGGAGTTGGACAAGTAATACCAGGTTGGGACGAAGGAATCATGATGATGAGCCCTGGAGCGAAAGCACAACTTATCATCCCATCTTCTATTGCTTATGGAGAACAAGGACAAGGACCAATTACACCTTTTTCAAGTTTGGTATTTGATGTTGAGTTGATCAGTTTTACAGCTGCTGATCCGGCACCTGCTACAGGACCAAAAGGGAAATAATTTTCACTAAAAAACAATGAAACCCCTTACAAATAATAAAGATTTGTAAGGGGTTACTAATAATATAGAAAAAAATGAAAAGAATACTAACATTAGTTTTAGCAATTACCTCTGTTGCTGCATTTGCTCAACAAAATGTAAAAAGCGAAAAAGTAAAAAATCCAAAGACTATGAAAACTGCATCAGGACTTGAGTATACCATCACCACGAAAGGAAATGGTAAAAAGCCAGAGAATGGAGATAAAGTAAAAGTGCATTATACTGGAAAATTACTGAACGATACGGTTTTCGATAGTTCAGTATCTAGAGGGCAACCATTCGAGTTCAAACTTGGTGCTGGACAAGTAATTAAAGGATGGGACGAAGCGTTTTTATTACTTCAAGTGGGCGACAAAGCCACTATCAAGCTTCCACCTTCTATCGCTTATGGTGAACAAGCCAATGGGAAAATCCCTGCTAATTCCACACTTATTTTCGATATTGAATTGTTGGATGTTACACCAGGATTGAGACAATGGGATGCTAAAGGAAAAGAAAAAGACACGATAAAAACGGCAAGTGGATTGAAGTACATCATGTTCGAACGTAAGGATGGATTGCCTTGCGCTGGAGCGAAAGCAACTGTTCACTATAGCGGATTTTTCAAGGATGGAAAAATGTTCGATTCATCAGTGGAAAGAGGAAAACCTTTCACTGTAAAAGTGGGTGCTAACCAAGTAATCAAAGGATGGGACGAGGGGTTGGCTTTGCTTCATAAAGGAGAAAAAGCAAAATTCATTATTCCTTACGATTTAGCTTATGGAGAAAAAGGATATGGACCAATTCCTGCAAAAGCAGATTTGATTTTTGATGTTGAGATAGTGGACGTAACACCTGTTGTTGCTCCTTTAAAATACGATATCACAGGGAAAGAAGAAAAAACAACCCAATCGGGCATTAAGTATTATGTAATAAACAAAAGCAACAACCCTGTGAAAGCGGAAGCTGGGAAAACTGTGAAAGTTCATTATTCAGGTTATTTGGCTGATGGAAAAATGTTTGATTCGTCAGTAGAAAGAGGCGACCCTATCGAATTCCCTTTAGGTAAAGGTCAAGTAATACCAGGATGGGAAGAAGGTATTGCATTGATGAACATAGGAGATAAAATTCGATTAGTAATTCCTTATTTTCTAGCTTATGGAGAACAAGGAAGAGCTCCTGTTATTCCTCCAAAAGCAGATTTGACGTTTGATGTTGAATTGATTGATGTGAAATAATTATAACTTAGTCTTGTGACTTTAAAAAAGGTGGCTAATGCCACCTTTTTTTTTGATATGTATTTCAGAAATAAAATAGCGCATCGAAACTATTCCAATTTATTTGTAATGATATTATCTCCTTATTTTTATTAAATTTGCTAACTAATCAACTTAATATAATACTTAAACAAAATGAAAAAATTACTAATTAGCGCAACATTAATGGTATCAATCTTCATTGGTATCAATCAACTTCATGCTCAAGAATTAAGAAGTTCTAGCGGAAGTAGTACAGGAAAAATAGACTCGGATGGCACCATACGAAATGGTTCGGGAAGTAGTGTAGGGAAAATCGATCGTGATGGAACTATCAGAAACAGTTCGGGAAGTAGCATCGGGAAAATAGATTCGGATGGTACGATAAGAAATGGTTCGGGAAGCAGTATCGGGAAATTAGATTCGGATGGTACCGTTCGTAACGAGTCGGGAAGTAGTATTGGGAAAATAGACTCTGACGGAACAGTGAGAAACAGTTCTGGAAGTAGCATAGGAAGCGCCAATGGTGTGCCAAAAGCTTATGCTGCTGTGGTATTCTTCTTCTTTCATTTCAACTAAACAATGGTGCTGGCCTGAAGAAGGCAAACACTATAAATTAATTAAAGCAACTAGAACCGATTCACTTTTTAATGGTGGATTTCGGTTTTGGTTTGCTTATGGATTCTTGCGGTTTCGAAGGTTTCTGACTGCTGAAAATAATCGGTATGCTCATTTGTACCCTCACATTTTCCCCTGATTGAATTCCTGGGTTCCATTTTGGCATTAGTTTCACAAGTCGCACTCCTTCTTCATCGCAACCACTGCCTTTCGGAACACCTTTCACCACTTTTACATCGGTCAATCGTCCATCTTTTTCAACTACAAAACTTACGTTAACCGTGCCGGCAATTCCATGCTCGCGCTCGTATTCAGGATAAATGAAATTCTTTTGTAAAAAAGCTTTCAATTTTTCTTCTCCTCCAGGAAAAGAGGGCATCACTTGTGTAAATAGATAAAGTTGATTCTCTTTATCCGATTTTATGGCTGTGGAGGTGGTGGAGGATGGGGAAACTTGACTAGCTTTGTTAGCATCTGTTTGAGCAAAAAAATTATTAATAACTAGGTAAAACACTATACTCACCGCCCCTTTCTTCGTCATACAAGATTTAAAATTTCGCCAAAAGTAGGTATATCTTTTCAATGACTTCAACCATTTATTCCATAATTCGACCAACATTCGAAACAAAGTGTTGGTTGATTAGAGAGCGTTATTTTTATGATATCAATATCGTCTTTCAATCCGCAAAAATGAGGGATATACATACCCCTTTAATTGTTCAAAACCGCGTTGATAAATTAAATGATTTGCGTTTTTAAAGCTATTCTATTTGCTATAATTTAGCAGAGATAAAAACTTACAATGGCTAATACTACGGACAAGACAAACTCTATCGAAAAATTCACTACCGAAAACGAAGAGTTTTTGCAGCACCTTAACCTGCAACACAGGAGGGCTAACATATTAGAGAAGCATCTGCAAACCAACAAAGATGATTTTTCAACCAACTACGACAAGGTTCCAACGAAAACGGAAACCTATCAGAAGGCAAGCATCGATGCAAAGGATATAGAGATTCAGCAATTGAAAGCTGAACTGGCTGCACTGAAAAATGTTCAAGCGGCACCAATAGAATCATCGGACAAAGAATTTTCGAATGTGTTGGACAAACTACTTCCTGATTTTTTGCATGAGATTAGCAACCCGTTTAGTTCCATCGAATATTCATCTCAAAACTTACAAGCCGAATACCATCGCATCCTTAAAACTTTTGTGTTGTTTACCGATTCGACAAAGGATACCAAGGCGTTTCAACGGGTGTTGAACTATGTGAACTCTTTGGTGAACACCACCACCGTATCGAACGAAGAGGATACGCGCGAGTTGAAAGAAAAGTTTGTTGAACAACTTGCTGCTTATGGATTGCGCAACCCACAACGTTCGGCCGAATTTCTTATTTCTTCGGGCATTTACGCTGTGGATGCTGAACTAAATTCGTTTATTATTCAACCGAATGGAGAATTGTTGTTTCAACTGCTTATTTCGTTGCTGTCGATGAAACAATCGTTCTTGCTATTGGATACAGCTAAAAGCAGAACAAGGTATTTGATTACAACCCTGAAAAATTACACCAACAAATTGCCCGAAAACTATACCGAGAAATTCAACCTGAAAACTTCCATCGAAACATCCATTGTTTTATTAAAACATCGTTTGAAATCGTGCAAATTCAGTTTCACTTACGATGCCGAATGTTTTATTTTGGGCAATATTCAACACATCATCCATGTGTGGATCAACATCATTGCAAATGCTATTGAAGCTACCAATCACACAGGTACTATAGCGGTGAACGTTGCTAACGACAAGGATGAAGTGTTAGTAACCATTCAGGACAATGGCCCTGGAATACCTGCCGCTATTCAAGAAACTATTTTTACGCCTTACTTCACCACCAAAAAAGAACAAGGTGGCACTGGTATAGGATTGGATATTTGCAGAAATGTGATTACTAAGATTGGCGGAACCATTGATGTTTTCTCCGAACCGGGGAAAACAGTATTTTCTATACGATTAAAAAACTATGGCAACTCAACGAACTAATTTCAGAACGGATATTGTTACTGATGTCAAGGCATCTGTGATAAATCATCGAATATTAATTATTGACGATGATATTAATTTAATGCTTTCGATTAAGGAAAAGCTGTACAATGTAGAAGAGTTTAACTTCACCGTTGAAACTGCTAACGACCCTTTGGAGGCATTGGAACTCATGAAAAGCATGAAACAAAAAGGCATTGCTGTTTCATTAATTTTAAGCGATTTGTCGATGCCGGGAATGGAAGGAAATGTACTGCTCGAGGAATCGATGAAGTACTATCCAGAGGCGAAAAAAATTCTGATGTCGGGAAACCCTACACTGGATGCTATTATCCACTCGCTTAATTATG
This sequence comes from Bacteroidota bacterium, assembly GCA_037131555.1. Lineage (GTDB taxonomy): Bacteria > Bacteroidota > Bacteroidia > 2-12-FULL-35-15 > 2-12-FULL-35-15 > 2-12-FULL-35-15. The sequence continues at coordinate 27,115 of JBAXQU010000004.1, read as the reverse complement.
CCAATATCTATCGAATGTTGACAAAACCGGTGGACGATTTGGATTTTCAGATGACCATTAAGGAAGCTATACAGTCGGTAGAACTTGAATTGCGCTTAAAAGAATCGAACGTACAGCTCAAAAACTTAAACACCAACCTGTCGAAGATAGTAGATGAGAAGGTGCATGAAATACAATTCAAAAACAAACAACTTACCGATAGCATTAACTATGCGGGTTTGATTCAGAAATCGGTGCTTTCGTGCGAAACCGATTTTACGAAAGACATTCCCAATGCTTTTACCCTAATCATGCCCAAAGACATTGTGAGTGGCGACTTTTTTTGGTATCATAATGACGAGAACCATCTTTCGTATTGCATTGCCGATTCCACAGGACATGGGGTTCCGGGAGCTTTTGTTTCGTTGCTTGCTTATGGTGCCTTGCGCGAATCGTTCGAACGAACGAAACTGAAAAACGATGTAAACACCATCATTTGTAAGGCGAATAATCAGTTTCGAAAAACTTTGAATAACAATTTTAATCAAGATTCGGTTGAGCTTGGTTATTTCTTTTTCGATAAAAAAGCCTATCAATTAAAGTTTGTGGGTTTTAAACTCAACCTGTATATCATCCGCAAATCGAAGCTGATTGAACTAGAAGGAAGCAAATTGATTTTTGGGGAAGAAATCCTCGAAACCATCGATACCGAGGTGAGACAAACGGTTGACTTGCAATCGGGAGATACCATCTTTATGACTTCGGATGGATTTATGGACCAGTTTGGAGGGAAATACAATAAGAAATTTAGCAGTCAACGATTCAAAATGTTGATTTCATTAATAGGAAGTCATCATCCTGATAACCATCGCGAAATATTGTTAAAAGAGTTTATCAATTGGAAAGGGATAAACGAACAAACCGATGATGTAAGTGTTTTCGGTCTTACTATTCCGTAGTTTTTCGGTACAAAGTACAAAGTACTATGATTTGAAGTGAGTTAATTGAGTTTAACCCACTTTTTTTGTTTCATAAAGAAAATTTTGGAACCACAATTAAAGGTGCGCCACGCACCTACACATTTTTGTTGCCAAACTGTCTTGGTGCGCCACGCACCTACGCATTTTTGTTACCGAAATGTCTTGGTGCGCCACGCACCTACGCATTTTTGTTGCCAAACTGTCTTGTGGCACATCAAAAATGAGTTTAACAACCTCCTAAATAACATAAATTGCAGATAAATAACACTTTATATATTATTTTTTCCTAAGGCATTTATTACCCTAAACAATAAGAAAGGGAACTTTTAGGATATTGTACTTAATGCGGAAGTTGATCGTTTGTTTCTTCGAACTCCACCACACCACCTTTGCCAAATAACCTTTGAGCTAGCTCCTGCCCCACTCCTTTTTCGTTTTTAAAAACCAATTGTTCGTTATTCACCACCGTAGTTCCACTCGCAGTTTTAACATTTACGATGGCTTCGTATTGTTTTCCTTTTTTGGTAAATTGTATGGTACTTGTTATCTCGCCTTGTGCTTCGTTCACCCATTCGATGTTGGCACCCTTTAGGTCTTTTATCACCTTTGTCACCATTTCATCCATCTCGCCAGTTACGGTAAGGTGCATGGGCAGTTTCAGTCCGCTAAAAGGTACCAATTGAGGATAGGTTTCGAAGAATTTGGAGCAGTACATCTTGTATTTCGTTTTTTCGTCATCTCCCTCATGAGTTTTGGCAAGCAATTCGTAAAGCCGCGCATAAAACAATTTTTCGGTGGCTGTATCGGCCAAAACATCATTCAATGTATCGTTCGGTGCAGGCCCGCTTGTTTGTTGCAATAGTTGCGATGCTTCGGCTGCCGATGCTTGTTCATCGCCATGTTCGTATTTCAATTCGGAACAAAACAATTTGAAATACCGTTGAATTTTCTTGCGCTTATCGGTCAATTGATAATTCACATATTTATTTTGAAAGTATGAGTAGCTAAAGTTTTTTAATAAACCCATCGTTTCGTCAAACGTTATGGTCGATTCGTTGCAGAACAAATCGTACACAATGCGTTTGCGTTCGGGGTTATTGGCCAGCTGATTCACCACAATATATGTATTCAAATAGTTTTCAATTTTCAAAGCCACAAGGTTGCACACGTCCGTAAAACTATACCACCAACCTTTGTTCTGAAACTTAATCAATGCTATCTTTCTATCATTCAGTTGAACTTTCAAAAGGTTAATGGTAAACTCATATTGCGATTGAGTAAGTGTGGTACCTATATGCACCTCCTTGAAATTAGCGGCTTTCGACAAATAGAACTCACAACTATCCAATTGTCCATCGTATAAATAACTTCGTGCCAAAGCAATGTTATACCAACCAAAGCCAGGTATAGAACCACTTTTACTTATCTTATCGAGCGTTGCACTGATGGCAAGTTTGGTATTTCCTTTAAACACATTTAAGATAGGAACAAAATAACATTGCTCGTCCAATCCATGTTCGCGTATGTTTTGATGCTTCGCAAAATACTCCATGCCCTTATCAAAATTGCCAATCTCCATTTGCAATTCGGCATAATTTCCCCAAAGTATTCGATTGCCTTCTTCCAGTTTTTTATAATAATACTCGCAACTATCGTAGTGTTGATTATAAGCATGAATAATAGCAAGGTTATGGTAAATGATTAATCTATCCTCATCACTTTGATGTGGGCCATACCAATAATCGTTAACAGCTTGATTCTTTTGTATCTTTTCAAATCCTTGGTAACACGAGTGAAGCGCCATCTTTTCATTTTCTTCAACCGAGTTTTTAAGGAAATCAAATTTATCACCATTAAAAAAACGATAGCGATGATACAACCAACCCCGTTCGTTACACGTGCTGAAAAAGTCTTTTTGAAAATGATAACTATCTATCTTATCCAGCATCGCCATTACCGAATCGGGCATTTCCACATTGTTATAATCCTGTTGCAAAGTGGTGGATATTATATATAAATCATTAAACCTACTTTGATTTTCCATGTAATACATCGGACTCGAAAATAGTTTTTTGAACGTGTTTCCAAAATCTTTTGTGAGCAAATCAAAAGCTTTTCGCAAGGGAACGATGGCATATTTATAACCCAAATAATCCGAACTCCGCTCGAACTTATACACTCCTTCGTACATCCACCCTACATAATAAGTACTGTCGAGCCTAATAAACTCGCGACTTCGAGGGAGTGCATCTTTATCGTTGGGCATCACTCCTATTCGTTTTGCATCTATTTCGTAACGCGCAGCATTATTCCTCTGGGCATATCCAGAAAAATAAACGAGCAAACAAAAAATAAATGATACTACGAATCTAGGTTTCACCATTGTTACAACGGACTTTGTCCGTAGGTATTGGCATTAGTTGTTATTTTCAAACGGCTTAATCTTTCCAATTCTTTCGACAAGATAGCCGATAGCGCTTTTTGTTTCGCCTCTTTATTTCTAAATACCAATCGATGGTCGAGCACAGCAAATGTCAATTGTTTAACATCATCTTCGGTAACGTATGTTCTACCATTCACCAAAGCAAAAGCCTTCAAACATTTCAAAAATATAATTCCACTTCGGGTAGAAGCCCCAAGCACCACATCAGGATGTTTACGAGTGTCCCAAACAATGTTTCGCACAGCGGTTATCAATTCGTCATGAATAAAAACCTTCTCGGTTTGTTCTTGCAGATACAAGATTTCTTTCATGCTCAACACTTGTTTGATGTGTTCGAGATTATTCTGAATACCAAGATAATCTTTGTAAATGTTCAATTCGGTTTCTTCATCCACATATCCAAAATTGATTTTAATAAAAAAACGATCGAGTTGAGCTGCAGGCAGCGGATAAGTTCCTTCCATCTCAACCGGGTTTTGAGTGGCAATGGTAAAAAACAATTGTTCCAACGGATAGGTTGTTTCGCCCATAGTTATCTGATGTTCGGCCATGCACTCGAGCAATGCCGACTGCACCTTTGGCGATGCTCTATTGATTTCGTCAGCCAATAAGAGGTTGCAAAACAAAGGTCCTTTCTTAAAAATAAATTCCTTTTTCACATCATCGAATATGTGCGAACCAATTAAATCCATTGGCAATAAATCGGGAGTAAATTGAATACGTTTGAAAATAGCTTCATCGTGATGTAAGCCCGAAATGCTCTTTGCAAGTGTTTTTGCCATCACTGTTTTTCCTGTACCAGGATTATCTTCCATCAAGATATGTCCTTTGGCCAATAAAGCTGTAAGCACATATTGTATCTGTGTTCTTTTACCGCGAATAACGGTCTCTACATTGGTTACCAACTTTTGAATATTGGTTAAAATCACTTCCAATTGCACGTTTTGTTCTTCCATATTTATGATGTTTTTGATTGATTGAAATAATATAAAGTAGTATAGATATTTAAAAATTTACTGAATCGAGTTTTTAACTTGGTTTGTGTTTTAATCTGTTTTATAAACGGTTGATAGAATTCGTTCATTTGTTTCAACTCCGCTTCCGACAGAGGATTCGAGCTATACTTTATTTTTTGATACAATGAATTAAACTTCGCAAAACTACTTCCAAATTTAGCATCAATCTCCATGGCATACTCTTGAGGTCCTTTACCATCCCATGCGTAGCCCAATTGATTTAAATAATAAAGCGATGCACGATACACATGGTAGGCTTTTGCATTACCATTGCTCTTAGCTCTTTGGTTGAAATATTGCCATATCATCCATGGCGATAAAAACAATAACAAAACGAATGAACCAATGATGGTTAACACCAACCAACCTAGTTTTATCCAATCGATAGGTGGTGAGGGCGCTTCATTATTTTTCTTTTTGAGTTTTTTTAATTGTTCTGCCGACATTATCTTCACCTCATCAATAGGCACTGGAATTGGTAGTTTGGCAATGATAGAAGCCAACGAATCTTTTTTATCCGCTAAAATATTTTTCAATGCTTCGGCAAATGAAACAGCGGTGAGGTGCACTCCTTTTTTTATTGCACTTAGTTTCACCGCTCCAGTATCGGCCGTAATGGTAGCTATCGAAACATCAATGGTCATTCCAGCAGATGCACGAGTTTGGTAATCTTTATCATGATAGAGCAATTTCTCTACCGTCATTTTAATTTGTTTTTTTTGTTCATCCACTTCCACCACTTCACCATCGGCCACCAAATAGGTTTGTGGCATATTGGTAGGTGGTGTTCCATCGGGTTGTGTAGCTTGATGTGTATTCATATCAGGAACAGTGGTATCAAAATCTATCCAACCATATCCTTGAAAATAAACCTGTGTCCAAGCATGTGCCTGATTGGCATAAAACCAATACCATCCAGGATTCTTACTACTTCTATCCACCGTTAAATATCCTGCTGCTACTCTGCTAGGTATGCCTAACGAACGAAGCATAAACAAAGTGGCACCAGCAAAGTAGGCACAGTATCCTTTTCTGTTTTCGAACAGAAAATAGGTAAGTTTATTCGCGCTCGGCATTCCCGGGATACCTGGATTATCGGAGTATTTGAAAAGCGGTTGTTTGAATTCGTCTTTGCTCAAAAAATAATCGCGAATGGCAATCATTTTATCAATAGGTGTAGAAGCGTTATTGGTAATTTGTTTTGCCAACTGGGTGATCTTTTTATAATCATCGTTGTTTGGCATAAAAGTGTAATAGTCCATGAAACGTTTATCAGGCCCCGTTATCTTTTTCACCTCACGAAGTTTATTAAATCGCAAGCTTTGAAATTGTTCGAGCTGCTTATTTCCCGCAGGATTATAAATAAAGTAAGCACTATTCAAATCGCTTACCCACATCTTCGCCCGATAGGTGCTTTTGTATTGTTCCTTAAATTCTTTTGGAACACTCATTGGCTGACAATAGAATGCTGTTGATGGCGCTAAGTATTTGCTAGGTGCAAGTAGCACTTTGTAAATATCTGCTGTCACCACTTTTCTGTTTTTAGTAGCAAAAGTATTTTTAATTACCGTTGAATCTTGTTTAGCAAAATACAAAGGAATACGCGAAGGGTCGGGTTCGTACAAATCATTAAATGGCATTAAACTATCTCGTTCGAAAGTTTGAGTCAAAGTGTCGAATTTGGTATAATAACAAGAAGTGAAGTACAAGGGGTTGGGTGTTTTTCCATCATCAAAATAATTATCGAGCTTGGCTACAAACACCAATTGTTTGTCTTTGCTAAGCGAACCCGATAATTTAGTTTGATCTTTATTACTCATATTACCATCGTGGTCCTTCTGGTTCATGTTCTCGCTTTTACCATCACCCTTGTCGTATTTGGCTTGAGCATTGCCCCATTCCTTTTCGATGGCCTTAAAGTCACTCTTAAAAACAGTGAACAAGCCCAACAGAATTACAAGCACCACCAAAAGAAAACCGAGTATTCGTTTGGCTAGAAACCAAGTAAATCTGGGTTCGGCCTCATTCATGGTTCGAATCAATTCAGAAGTGTAAATGATATAAAACGAATAGGCGATTACGGGTGCTATGGCCGCAATCAATAAATCGGTTTTAATTTCGGTGGTTTTACTCACCACAATGATTTGAGTGGTTAAGAGTAAGACACTCCAAATAATAGTAAAATATCGGCTTCTACTAAATCCAAAACCCGACACCCATCCCAAGGAAAACAAAAAGGTGAAAACGATAAATTGAATAGAAAGGTAAAACCCATCGAACTCTCCTATCGAGGCATTGCCAACATAACGATAGAGGAAATAATAAGCCAGAAAGAGCACAAATGCAGTGGTGAAAAACCGAAAACGATAGGAATAAAACACAGTAGTGAACACCAAGCCCACTAAATAATAACAACCTTGTTTAGTCCATTCGTTTTGGAGGATGCTATAATACCGATTTAGATTCCAAAGCAAGTAGAAAAAGAAAAGCGCGGTGGGTATAATCAGCAATGTCAATTGCGCCACTACTTTTTTCCAACTATGTATCCTTCCTATCTTCATGCTTTTTTTGTGATGGACAAAGATAACAATAACTAAAGTCAAGGGATTTATTAAAAAATTCTAAAAAAAACAACTGTCCGACTCACGGTTTTTTCATTTAAAATATTTCTAGTTTGATTTTTGAAAACGAGGGAGAAAAAAGAATGACCTAACCTCGAATAGAAGAGTATAAATCCCTTTCATAAAGTAATAAAAACAAAAAACTCCCTTAGTTTCCTAAGGGAGTTTTCATTTTCGGGTGGCTGATGGGACTCGAACCCACGACACTCGGTACCACAAACCGATGCTCTAACCAAACTGAACTACAGCCACCGTATTTTTTTTGAGGGTGCAAAGATATGTTTTTTTATAAATGATGATGACGATTGATAATTTTTTTTCAAAAAAACTGTTTTTAGGGGGAAAGTAGCGCAGTTTTTTAATTGTCAGTCCAAAAACTTGCCTAATAGTTCTCCCCTATTAAAAGTTTATTTGAAAATATATCCTAACGTGATAGACCCGGTAATGGCAACAGGTATATTAGAATCTCTAAAATGTGTATATAAATCACTTGGTGCCTTCTTCAAATCTTCAGAATTATAATAATACCCACTAGAACTCTTCAGAATATCAGGATTTGTATATTTCGAATTGTAGAATGAATAACCTACACCAATACTATAACCACATGTGATTACATTGCCAAGAATAAATTGACGACCATAATTTATTGTAATACTAAGGGCATTGATTATTCTATCTGAATAAATGTAATTATAAGTGTAAGTATAATTATAGTAAGGACCATTACTTATAGTTTGAGTGTAATAAGTTGACCGAATTCCTCTCACCGTAAATCTAGAATACGCCAACTCTGGCATAATAAATCTACCTTTTAATGGATGAGTATATTTCATCCCTTTCACATAATAGTCTGTACCTAATAAGTATTTAAGACCTGCTCTAACAAGATATCCTTGTGTGAGATTAGCTGAGGAATTTACAGAATATTTCAACATTGAATTATTAATTAGCCCTACTGCAATATTAGCATTAAATCCAACCTTAATAGAATGTTCATATGTAAATGTTATTTGATCGTTTACCAATGAGAAGAAATTAAATTTCAAAGCCGAACGTTTATCAATAATAGCTTCTTCTTTGTTCACATCAAATTCATCAAGAACAATTTTCTCAACTGTTCCATTAGCCCATCTAATTTCCTTAAGTTTATTTTTACCCAAAACATAAACTGGAGCATCAATCTCATTTACCTTTTTATATTCAACTTCGGTTTCGGAAATCTTTGTAATCTTTCCAAGAATAAAGGTGTTTTTGATGGAAACTAATGTATCCAACTTAAGTAACATATTATACTCTATGTTCTGAGAATAGCCAATAATTGGCATAATGTAAACAAGTGCCAATATGTTCAAGATTGCAAATACTTTTCTTTTCATTTTATACTATTTAAAGGTTAAACACTAATAACTTTTGCGTTATCAAAGATATTGATTTTCCCCGAATAGAAATAAAGATATCAAAATAAATTTTTCCGTAGAAGATTGATTCTGAACCTTAATATTGTTTAAACGACTGACACTAAAGACCAAAACTTCCCTTTTCTTCCGCCAATACAATTTCGATATACTATTATATTACTAACTTCGCACACTCGAAATACTAAATGACGGAAACTAACACCAATATAACCTTACAAGTAGAAGGAATGGATTGTTCTACATGTGCCTTGGGAATTACCAAAAACCTTCAGAAAAAAGGCATGGAAAACGTCTATGTAGACTTTGCCACTGGAGAAGCTACTTTTCTGTTGAACGACAAATCGAAACTACAAAGTGTAATTGATAGCATACAAAGCTTGGGTTACAAAGTGGTGGATAGCAAATACCTTGAAGAACAAGTAGGTAAACGCTCGACCGTGGAAAAAAGGTTTTATTTCACACTTCCTTTTACCCTCATTTTGTTTCTAGGTCACATGATTATGCCTCACGACTTTGTGTTGAATCAACCCTTTGTCCAGCTAATACTTTGTTTGCCAGTATTTGTCATCGGTATCATGCAATTTGGCAAATCTGCATGGGGAAGTATTAAATCAGGTGTGCCTAATATGGATGTGCTAATCTTTATTGGTTCTGCATCTGCCTTTATATATAGTGTCATCGGTTTGATGATGTACAGCAACACGCACCTAGTACACAATTATCTCTTTTTCGAAACCACAGCAAGTATCATTAGTCTGGTGCTTCTTGGCAATGTACTCGAACATCGTTCGGTAAAACAAACCACCTCCGCCATTCGCGAACTATCTTCTATTCAAGTATCAACAGCAAAAATTGTAAGCCTTCAAATGGGTAAAATCGTTATCTCCGATATCGACTATAAGAACATTCCTATTGGAGGGCTATTACAAGTAAACACGGGCGACAAGGTACCTGTGGATGGTGAAATAGTAGAAGGTGATGCTAGCATAGACGAAAGCATGATTACAGGAGAAAGTATTCCTTTGGAAAAAGCTATTGGACAAAAAGTAATTGGGGGAACTATTGTTGTAAATGGTAGTTTCAGAATGAGGGCAGAGAAGGTTGGACAAGAAACCGTACTAGCAAAAATAATTGAACTCGTAAAGAAGGCACAACAAAACAAACCTCAAATTCAGAAATTAGGAGATAAAATAGCAGCCATATTTGTACCAGTAGTGCTTGGCTTATCGGCCATTACATTTCTTGTCAATTACTTTTTCATTTCGTTAGATTCTACCTATTTACTGCGCGAGTCAATCATGCGTGCTATAGCAGTATTGGTTATTTCATGTCCTTGTGCCATGGGATTAGCTACACCTACTGCCGTAATGGTTGGTATTGGTAGAGCAGCTAAAAAAGGAATTTTTATAAAAGGTGGCAGTACGCTCGAAGAGTTTGCCAAAATAAAAACTGTTGTATTCGACAAAACAGGAACACTCACTACTGGACATTTTAAACTAAAAAAGATTACACCTTATTCAGGTGCTACAGAAGCAGAAGTAAGGGAAATTTTGTTTCTGATGGAACATCACTCTTCTCACCCTATTGCCAAATCCATTGTTGGTGAATTAAAAAACACCATAGTGACTAAACCCTTGCAAAACGTTAAAGAAGAAAAGGGGATTGGATTATCAGCTGAAGATATTGAGAATAGACCCATTCGTATTGGCTCTTATAAAATAGCACAATCATTCACCAAGGATGATTCTCATTCGGTTTATGTGGTAAGAAATAATGAACTAATCGCCACCATTGACTTGGAAGATGAACTAAAAACAAATGCAAAACAGTTAATTTCAAATCTTAAATCTTTAGGCATTACTACGGTATTACTGAGTGGCGACAACAAAATTAAATGTGAAACATTAGGCATAGAATTAGGAATTGATAAAGTGTATAGTGAGCAATTGCCTTCCGAAAAATTGGAATTGATTGAAAAACTAGTAAGCAAAGCCCCGACTGCTATGGTTGGAGATGGAGTAAATGATGCACCCGCTTTAGCCAAAGCTAATGTTGGCATTTCGTTGAGCAACGCAACCGAAGTAGCCATTCAATCGGCACAAATCATCTTGTTGAACAGTTCCGATTTGTCCATATTAATGGATGCTCGTCTTATTAGTAAACACACTTTAATAACCATCAAACAAAATCTTTTCTGGGCTTTCTTCTATAATATTGTTGCTATTCCTATTGCTGCTGCAGGCTTTATGAGTCCTGCTTTAGGAGCAATGGCGATGGCGTGTTCGGATGTGATTGTGATTGGTAATTCAATCCGCTTAAAAACAAAAAAGTTGAATTAAAGAATGCAGAGTATAGGTTCGACTACATCATCTGTTTCAAACTCATCTTCCGATGCTAGGTATCGAATTTTATTCTTAACGGAATGGTATCCCAATAAGTTCGACCCTCAATTAGGAGTTTTTGTTCAGAAACATGCTAAGGCAATTCATCAATATTGTTCCATTTCTGTGGTGTACGTATGTGCTGATGAGAACCTACAAACAAACTTCAATCTCGAATTGTCAACCCAAAATGGATTTGAGGAAATTACTGTGTATTACCTTAGAAATACTGGCATTTTCAAATCAATCATCAATACGCATCGTTATTTGAAGGCAAATAAAATGGGAGTTAATCGAGCAGAACATATTCTTGGCAGCATTGATTTGGTTCATGTCAATGTTTTAAAACGCCCTATTCTTGTCGCTTTAATACTGAATAAAACAAAACAAATTCCTTATATTATCTCCGAACATTGGACAGGTTATGCAAAAGGTAAATTCGAGACATTTAGCTTTTTAAAAAAGTGGTTTCTAAAAAGGATGGTGAACCAAGCTAAAGCAATAACAACAGTTTCAAAGAGTCTAAAAGAAAGCATGTTGAACTCAGGATTGAAAGGCAATTATCACATTATCCCTAATATTATTGAAAGCATAACTCCTCCTCCACCTATAAACAATAGCAAAACAAAGATTCTTACCGTAGCAGATTTATTTGATGAACAAAAGAACATCAGTGGAATCATTAATGCTATCGCTTCTCTTTCGAAAAAAAATCCCTTGATAGAATACCATATTATTGGTGATGGTCCAGATAGAGACCGTTTAATGCAACTTAGCGAATCATTAGGACTCATCAATACATTTGTTTTTTTTCACGGAAGAAAGGACAATGTATTTGTGTATCAATTTATGAAAGAAATCGATTTTGTAGTCATCAATAGTCGTTATGAAACCTTCTCGGTGGTTGCAACCGAAGCATTGGCCAATGGCAAACCTGTGGTTGCCACCATTTGTGGAGGACCCGAGGAATTCATTAATTCGGATAATGGAATACTTATCGAGCAAGGAAATCAAACTGAGCTGGAATTGTCCATTGAAAAAATGATTTTGAACTTCAAAACTTATGATGCAACCAAATTAAATCATTACATCACAGAGAAATTTAATTACAACACAATAGGTAAACAGTTTTATGAACTCTACACTAAATGTTTAAATAATGTTGTGTAAATGTTAAAAAAAATTGCTTCCACATTCATTATCAAGGTGCTCATTGCCATTTTAAACTTGGCAATCGTCATTGTATTGTCGAGACACATTGGAGCATCAGGAAAAGGTGAAGCTAGTTTAATTGTGACAACTATAGCTATGATATTAATTTTTTGCAACATGATAGGAGGTTCGTCATTAGTCTATTTTGTTCCCCGATACAACATCTTTGTTCTTTTCATAATAAGCAATTTATGGTCGATAATCATTTGTGCAATTTCATATTTTATCTTCAAGTCCTTCGCTATTATCCCTGCATCGTTCATCGTTCCAGTGGTTCTTCTTTCTTTAATCAATTCGTTTTTAGAAACTAATCTTACCATACTATTAGGGAAAGAAAAAATAAATAGCAGCAACTATATAGCGCTCCTCAAAACGACAATAAATTTCACAATACTTTGGTTACTCATCAAGAGTTACGACCAAGTGAACATTGATGCATACATTTATTCTTTATATGCCTCTATGGGATTGGGTTTAATCGTAAGTACTATTCTAATATTACCTTATTTAAAAACAGTTTCATTTACTGGAATTAAGCCGCTGTGTTATGAACTTTTCAAACTTGGATTTCTAAATCAAGCTGCACACGTAATGAACTTCATTAGTTTTCGATTTAGTTATTTCCTATTAGTGAAGTACTCTGGGGAAAGCGTCCTCGGTGTTTATTCTAATGGGATTTCATTGACCGAATCGCTGTTGTTAATCACCAATAGTTTTGCAACCATCTTATATCCTAAAATTTCAAACAGTACAGATACAGAATCTTCTCAATCAATTACACTTAAGATGACAAAAATGAGTACACTTATTTGTATTCTTGCTCTCATCCCTTTGCTATTGCTTCCTTCATCTTTTTGGATATGGCTTTTCGGTAATGATTTTGGTGGTGTAAAACAAGTAATTTACATAATTGCCCCAGGTATTCTATTTTACAACATCATACTCATCATCGGGCATTATTTTTCGGGAACAGGAAATTACAAGATGAATACAATGGCGAATTTCATTGGCTTAATCATTACTGTGACTGCTAGTATTTTACTGATTCCAACGTATGGCATTCTTCAGGCAGGAATCATTTCTACCTGTTCTTATTTAGGAATTGCGATATTTGTCATGATTTCTTTTGCGAAAGAATCGAAAATAAAAATGCACCACTTGTTCCCTACTTTTCGCGACTTCAATTGGTTAATCAATCAAGTGAAGGGAATGTTGAAACAATAATTGATTGAAATGAATAAAATAAAAAAGTTAATAAAAGCCTTATCTCTAATTATAAAACAACCTTCGTTGTTGAATAAAATTATTGATGATAGCGATGTCAACAAGCAGGAGGTAATTGCAAAATACAATTTACCAAAAGGATTAAAAACAGTTGATATACAAGCCTTGGTTCCAGAATTAAACCAAGTTGTTTCACCTTATTGTTCCATGGATGGTGGTTCCACCCCACTCGACTTAGCATTGTTAAAAGGATTAGCACAAGGAATAGCCCATTGCAACTATTTCGAAATAGGAACTTGGATGGGTGAATCGGTTGCTAATGTATCATCAGTAGCCAAACAGTGTACCACTTTAAACTTACCTGATGATGAACTATTGAATATGGGTGAAGATAAAAATTATGTTGGTTTGCATCGTTTCTTTTCGAAAGACTTAAAAAATGTTACTCATCTTCAGGCTAATTCCCAAACTTTTGATTTCACTAGTTATCATCAAGAATTCGATTTAATATTTGTTGATGGTGACCATCATTATGAAAGTGTAAAAAACGATACCGTTAATGCTTTTGAACTATTGAAAAATGAGAATTCTGTCATTGTTTGGCATGACTACGGAAATAACCCAAACAATGTTCGTTGGGATGTTTTGAAAGGAATTTTAGATGGAACTCCCGAATCAAAAAGAAAACACCTTTATCGTGTCTCAAATACTTTGTGCGCAATCTATACCACTAAAATTCTTCATTCGGAATATCCAATTCCTTATGCCACGCCAGAGAAGTACTTTTCTTTTACAGTCAAAAAGGAAGGTTTTAACAAATAATTAGAATCCAAATTATCATTCTGTTAAAAAATTGTTGTTTTACCGATTAGATTTGTATACATTTGTCGAACAAAAATCTTATACATTAACAAATAATTTTAAAATGCTATGAATAAAAATTTACTATTAGGAATTGCAATGGTAATAGGGGGAATTGCTACAGCGCAAAACTCTTCGTCAGTTCCTTCAGCTGTAGGTCCTATTAAGATTGATCCTGCTATTGCAAGATTGGCAATACCATACCAAAAGAATCAACAGTTAGGTGCGAATTCCTTTGAGTCTATGGTGAACGGGCTTCAAACAAATGTTCATCAGAGTGTTCCAAAATTTTATTCGTGTGAACGTATTGGAACAACACAATATCAACTTCAAACTAATTCATCCATTTGCAATCGTATAGTGAGAAATCCTGATGGAACAATTGGTGCAACTTGGACAATGTCTCAATCTACCGCATCGGGTTGGCCTGATAGAGGGACAGGTTATACTTATTATGATGGTTCTAATTGGTCATTCGGAACAGCCCCATGGAATTCAAGTTCAGCAGTTGGGCCTGTAACCTCTGTTGAATCCGTAAGAACTGGGTTTACTAACCTTGGGGTTACAAATTCAGGTGCCGAAGTGATTATTTGTCACGAAACCGCAGTATCTACTATTCACATGGATTCTAGGGCTACAAAAGGTACAGGAGCATGGACATCTGTTGCAATATCTGGACTTCCTGACACTTGGGCTCGTCTAGCTGTTGGTGGAGCTAATGGACATACTCTGCATGTTATTTCAAGTTCTGGAACTGGTGGAGGAACAGCCATGATCAACAATCATGGACAAACTGGTTCTATTAACTATTCACGTTCATTAGATGGTGGAGTGACTTGGGATATTTTAAGGTATATTATTCCTGCTATTGACTCATCTAACTATTTAGGATTTGGAGGCGACTCTTATTCAATTGAAGCTAAAGGTGACACTATTGCTATTGTTGCTGGCGGATTTGATGTAGATGTTGTACTATTAAAGTCGGTGAATAATGGTGATACTTGGACCAAAACTATTGTAAAAAGATTCCCAATCCCAATGTTCGATGCGGCAACAATGTATACTGATACGCTTGATCCAACAAGTGCGAATGAAATTGATACTCTTGAAACCAATGATGCTTCTGTTGAAGTGATGCTTGACAATCAAGGTATGGCTCATGTTTGGTACGGTAGAATGAGAGTACTTTGCTCAACTCCAGGAACTGCAACGGGACAAGGCATGAATTATTTCCCAGGAACCGATGGATTAATGTATTGGAATGAAAACATGGGTAATTCAGCCCCAGTGAGGATTACGAATGTTCTTGACCTAAATTTCCCTGGGCATCCAGCTGATGGTATATTAAATATTTACGTAGACCCAACTGGTGCTACATTGGGCTTTGGTACTTATCAAACCTCATTAACCTCCTTCCCTAGTGCAGGTATCGATCCTTCAGGGAAGATTTATTTATCCTATAGTGGATTGTTCGAAGGAGTAAACAACCAAGGTGACGTTGTTCCAAGTTCATTAACCCTTGCTGGAAAGAGTTTCCGCCATACTTATTTAATGCGTTCTGATGATGGTGGTATCAGTTGGAGTGCTCCACTTGATGTTACAGATCCAAATCTCTCGCCTGGTTTTGATTGGCACGAAAGTGTTTATGGTGCTATTCCAAGCAAACTTAGCAGTTCTTTCGTTGACTTGATAGTTCAAGATGATGCTTCTCCTGGACATGGAGTTTCTACTGGAACATCTCCTGACCCTCAAGGCCCTGGAGTCGCAGCTGATATATTGTATTACAAAATTGCTAGCAACTTAATTTATGATGTTGGAGTACACGATCAAGCAGCTATTTCAACGGAAATGAATTTGTTTCCCAACCCTGCTACTAACTCAGTAACATTAAAATTCAATGTTAGTAGAGCAGCAAAAGCAACTGTTAAAATTTACAACGCAATTGGTCAAGAAGTTTCGAATATCGACAATCAATCGGTTGTCAACGGTACTTGCTTGAATTTTAACCTTACCAATTACCAACGTGGAATTTACTTTGTAAATGCCTCCATTGATGGGAAAACATATTCGCAAAAATTAGTTATTGAGTAATCAAATTTAAAAACTCCGATGCTGATGCATCGGAGTTTTTTTTACCTATTACTTTCCCTAATCAAATTCTTATGTTCCGCAATATATTATCAGTAGTCGTTGGACTTATCTCCAGTTTTTTTGTTATTGAAGTAATTGAAATCATTGGATTCAAGCTTTACCCTCCTCCTGCTAACATGAATTTCAGCACACCTGATGCTGTAAAAGAATACATCGCTTCGTCTCCTTCAATAGTTTTTGTACTAGTCATTATTGGTTATGCTGCAGGAGCATTTGTGGGTGGGAGGGATGGTTGCTTCATCTCTTGCAACAACCAAGAAAACAGCAAATGCTATTTCGGTAGGAGGAATTCTTCTGGGTTTAGGAGCTTTCAACTTGTTTAGCATTCCTCATCCAATATGGGTGATTATTTTGGCTCTTCTTGTATTTTTCCCGTGCTCGTATTTAGGAAGCGTGGTGAGTAATAAACTATTTTCGAAAGAAAAAATTTGATAGCATTTCGTTTCGTAATCGTTCACTACAATCTATCTTCTTCTAAATTCAGAACAAATGATTGAGGTGGCAATAGCCGCATTTAGCGACTCAGCTTCGCCTCCTTCTGTTTTGTAATGAGAGAAGGAAGGAATACTTATTCGATGCGTTATAAAGGGTAATGCGGTTTCGGATATTCCTCTTGACTCATTTCCAATAACTATTAAGCCTGATTTTGTCAATTTACTCGAATATATATTTTCTCCCTCAAGCATCGCACCATAAATTGGGTCTTCGTTCTTTAATCTAAATTCTTGAAAAAAAGATACCAGTTCTTTATATACAATTTTAATTCGAGCAATGGAACCCATGGAGGCTTGTACAACCTTAGCATTGAAGCAGTCGGCCGAGTGAAGACTGCAAACCACTGTATCTATTCCAAACCAATCTGCCATTCGAATGATAGTGCCCAAGTTTCCTGGGTCTTTAATTTCATCCAATACTAAAGTTAATTTATTTTGAAGAGATTCAATCTCGAAATTGAAAGTGGGGATTTCGCAAACAGCAAGAACTTCGTTAGAAGTCATGAGTGAAGAAATCCTCTCTAATTCATTTTCTTTCACCTCAAATCGTTCTATCGAATGGTCTAGTTTATTGTTTCTCATAAAGTCGGAAGTAGCATAAACCTGCTTCACAGCAATAGAAGAATCCAATAATTCCTTCACTACCTTGTTCCCTTCAGCAACAAATAAATTTTGTTCTTCTCTGTATTTCTTTTGTTTGAGCGAATTGACAAACTTAATTTGATTTTTGGATATCAATGGAATTGTGAATTAGTAATTTGTTTCAAAGATATAGAAAAGAAAGCGAATGCAAGTTAGAGCTACAAAAAAACAATTCAAACATAAATTATTCTGTCAAAGATAGAAGCGTTAAAGAAATCTAATTGTTCAATAAATAAAAAGAATAGCCACAATTGGCCTTAACATAATTCTAATAAATGAGTAATTTAGCCGACTTGATGTGCAAAACTGCACTAAATTTTACTTGTGACCAAACAATCGGTTTTAAAAAACGCTTTCCTTATCTTTATTCTTCCTTTGTTATTGGAAGGATGCTTTCCTACACGTAGGTTGAAGGAAGGAGAACATTTGCTTGTAAAAAACAGAATCATTGATAAAGATACCAAACTCGACAAGACCGATATACAAGCCTATATCAAGCAGAAACCAAACCGAAAAATTTTTAAAGTAATTAAGTTCCACTTATGGCTTCACAATTTGGTAAACGAAGACCGAGTGAAACGAAGGCGAAAAGAACATAACGACAAACTTGCTTTACGAAACGAAAAAAGAATAGCCAAAGGGAAACGAACCAAAACAAGTACACGGCAGTTGTTTGGCGAATGGGTGCTCGATGTAAGCGAACCTCCAGTCATTTACGACTCAATATTATCAAAACGTTCAGCTAAGCAAATCAAATCTTTTTTGAATAAGAAAGGCTATTTTATAAGTAGCGTAAAAGACTCGGTGGTTTACACCATTGGAAAACAAGCCAGAGAATTTTATTTAATAAAGGCAAAAGCACCATACACCATTAACAGCCTTACATACAAAATACCTGACGAACTTCTAAAGTATTATGTATTTGCTGACAGTTCCAACACATTAATTAGAAGAGGTGACTACTATGATGAGGATGTGTTTGACAAGGAGCGTGAACGAATAACTAACGAACTCAATAATAATGGATATTATCTTTTTACAAAAGATTATATTTATTACCAATGGGATTCTTCGAACCATCAAGTAAACCTTATGCTTGGCATTAAGAACTTTGCAAGCAAATACAGCGAAACATCCGATTCGATTGTAGTGACTCCACACAAACGATTTTATATAAACGATATTTATATTGAAACTGATTTTGTAGCGAGACAACAAGCAGGAAAAGCCAAAGACACCTTGTCGGTAGATGACTTTGGGAAAATAACTACCACACTTGATGCTGCCTATAATCTGCTGCATTCCGACAAACAACGCTATAAAACCAAGATGTTGTTGAACACCATTTTTATTCATAAAGGTGAATTGTATCAATTGAAAAACGTGGAAGATAGTTACAAACGATTGCAGGAGATAAAATCGTTTAAAACCATTAACATCAATTTTAAAACTACCGGTAGCGACAAACTCAATTGTTTCATTCAGCTCAGCCCGATACTTAAACAATCGTATACGTTTGAAACGGAAGGAAAAAATACTTCGGGGAATATTGGATTAGGAGGAAGTTTTGTGTATCAAAACAGAAACTTGTTGAAAGGTGCGGAAGTACTGGAAATACGATTAAAAGGAAGTATAGAAGCTACCAAAACAATTGACAATAATTCATCATTGAACAATACACGCGCATTCAATACTAGTGAATATGGTCCGGAAGCAAATGTTTACATCCCTCGATTTTTAGTGCCCTTCAAGGTGAAAGCTTCTAAACGTTCGAATCCGAAAACAATATTCAACAGTTCGTACACTTACCAACATCGACCTTACCTCATCAACAATGTTCCAAACTTTTACACCCGATACATCACCAATCTTTCGTTTGGATACACATGGCAACAAACCGAACAAATTAGTCATTCCATTAGCCCTTTTGTGATGAGTATAGTAAAAGTAGAACTACCTTCAGGACTTAGCGATTACCTTGGCAATTTGAGCAATATTTACATCCGCAATAGCTTCACCAATCACTTGTCGTCAAGTACACGCTATACATTTACCTACAACAATCAAAATATTAAAAAGCAAACTAACTTTTCGTTTTTCAGAGTGAATGTAGAATCGTCAGGCAATATATTTCGAGGTGTTTATGAATTGATAAACACCATTCAACCTAACACGTTCGAAAAGGATGAAAACGAACGATACAAGATGTTTGGAGTTCCTTATTCACAGTACTTGCGTACGGATGTAGATTATCGTTTTTATTATTATCCAAACGAATTGAACAAAGTAATTTGGCGGATAGCAGCGGGTATTGGCAAACCATTTATCAATTTTACTTCACTGCCTTTCGAACGAAGTTTTTTTAGTGGAGGAGCGAATGGAATACGAGCTTGGCAAGCCCGTACACTAGGTCCAGGTTCCTATTCGAACAATGGGTTAGCCAACTTCGATCAATTTGGTGACGGTCAATTGGAACTAAATTTGGAGTATCGATTCAAAATGATAAAACAATTGAATGGTGCAATATTTGTGGATGCTGGAAACGTTTGGCTTCGTCAGCCTGATGCAAGTAGACCGGGTGGTGATTTTCAATTCAACCGATTTTACAAAGAACTTGCAGTGGGTTCGGGACTTGGGATACGTGCCGATTTTAGTTTCTTCATCATCCGATTCGATTTGGGTGTGAAAATACGCGACCCTCAGTTTGAAGAAGCCAAACGTTGGGTGATACAAAACTATAACAATTACGACTGGAGAGCTAAGTATAGCGAGAGTCACAATAATCAGAAATATGGTTTCCTTGCTTTCAACATAGGAATTGGGTATCCGTTTTAATAGGTTTGTTTTCCGAATAGGTTGATTTACAAAATGCAATTAAAAATCAAGCTTTTATTTCAAATCATACTTATCATAGGCTTTGCTATGCATATTGCCGAGGTTTCGGCACAAACGCATGATACCTTAGCGGTTTATAAAAAAATAAAAAAAATAACTTCGAAACATAAATTCACTCAACTACTTTACGATGCCGTTTTTGTTGACCCTGCTCCTCAACAATACGAAAACGCACCTCTTTCCGACAATCAGAAAAAAGCTGACCCGAATATAAAATTCGAAGGTAAGTACATCCGTAAGATTCAAGTGAAAGTGTTCGACCCTTTTGGATATTCCATTTCCGATACCAATCGAATTGCCATCAATTCGTTTCAGAAAATAGCCAACCATTATCACGTGAAAACGCGAACACACATAATCAAAAACATATTGCTAATAAAAGAAAATCAGAAACTTGATTTGCACCGCGTCAATGAGAGCGAACGATTGCTTAGGGCTACCGACTACATCAATGATGCTCAACTCTACATCAGTAAAGTGGCAGGCGCTAAAGACAGTATCGATATTCAAGTGATGGTGCTCGACAAATGGACCTTGGATGCCAATGTCAATATTAGTTTTACTTCTGCCAATGGAAATGTTACCGAACGTAATGTGGGTGGATTAGGACAAAAGATTGTTCAATATGCTAGTTACGATGCTGGTTCGGGAAATTATGCCAATAATGGCAATTACATCATCAACAATATCCGTAATACATTTATCACTTCCAACCTATTTTACACCACCAACCAAAACATTGGACCTAGTGTGAAGAATGCAACTACAGCAGGCATCAACCTCGACCGTGCTTTCTATTCAACACTTACCAAATGGGCAGGTGGAATAGCCGAATCGAAAACATGGACCAATTACACCGACAGTGTGGAACGAGTGTATAAAGAATATCGAGTGGAGAACATCAATTCCGATGTATGGGTTGGACGAAGCTTTAATCCTGGCTTTGGAACGCCTATCAATAGAAAAGGAACCAATTTAATTGTGGCCTTTCGATACCAAGATACCCATTACCAACTGCGACCTGAAGTAAAAAGCGATACCTCGCAGCATTTCTTGAACTCTTCGTTTGCCCTAGGTAGTGTGGCTTTCTCGTTGCGTAAATATTATAAAGACCGTTTTATCTATCGATTTGGTGCCAACGAAGATATTCCTGAAGGTGCATTGATACAGCTATTGTACGGTGCACGCTATGTAGAGCAAACAGGGTTACGTTATTATTCGGGCATGCAATGTTCTTATGGAAATCACCTTGACCAATTGGGTTACCTTTCGGTATATGCCAATTATGGTACGTTTTACAACGACAACATACGAAACAATGCTACTTTTAATTTTGGGTTTTATTATTTCAGCGATTTGTTACAATCCAATAAATGGTATTTCCGACAGTTTATATATTTAAAGTATGTGAATGGAATTAATAAAGCACCTGGCGAAACCATCACGCTAAACCCTGATGAACTCTATGGTTTCAACAATGGAAGTTTGACAGGAACAAAAAAAATGATTGTTAATTTCGAAACGGTGACCTATGTACCTTACAATATCATTGGCTTTCGCTTCGCACCCTTGGTATTGATAGGTGTAGGTATGATTGAAAACAATCAACATCAGTTTCTGAATAGCCCCGTGTATCAGGCTTATGCATTAGGAATGTTAATTAGAAACGAGAACTTATTGAACTCTAGTTTTCAAATTACCTTTGGCCTGTATCCTAATTTGCCTGACGACAATAAAACCTTTGCTCGTTTCAATCCTTCCATCGGATTCAACATTAAAGTTCCCATTTTTGCAGTTACTAAACCAAGTAGTATTGATTATCGTTAAAATATTTATTATTTTTACCTCATCAATCAAAACAACAAATAAGATAACCCATTATGAAATCACCATTAATCATCAAAAACGAAATCCTTATCCATGCTTCTGTTCATGCGGTATGGGATGCACTCACCAATCCGGCACAAACCAAAAAATACATGTATGGTTGCGAAGCTATTTCGACTTGGAAACAAGGAGATACCCTCAACTGGAAAGGTGAATACAATGGCAAGGAAATGATATTTGTAACTGGTAAAATTGTGCGAATAGAACCCGAAACGTATCTCGAATACACCACCTTCGACCCAAACTCGAGTATGGAAAACAATGCAGCAAACCACCTCACGGTGTGTTATCAATTGCAAGAAGAAAACCAACAAACAAAACTCACTGTAACACAAGGCGACTATTCAAAAGTGGCCGAAGGAGATAGACGATACAAAGAAACCTACAACAATGGCGAAGGTTGGAATCCGATATTGATGGAAATAAAAAAACTGGTAGAAACGGTTTAATTTACTGCTTCCTTTTTCAAGTCCACTTTGTTGTTGGGGTTGAAAATAATTTCCTGAAAAAAACAGGCTGCAAAATGAATAATTTGTAATTTTACAGCACGAAGAACTTCCCTCCAGATAGATTAATAAGTTCGAAGTTCTTTTAATTTCTAAATTTTTCGAAAAATGGAATTAAAAAAATCGCAACCAGTAATAGAGGTCAACCAAAGCCCTATTGGAGTGTACATAGGCTCCGACATTATCGAAGGTTATGCACGCCTACATCCTGAAGAAATGGAAATGCCTCCCAAACGAAGAGAAGCAAACGAACATGCTTTGTATATGGCCAACAAAGCAGCCATCGACAAAGCCATTGCTTTATCCAAAGTAATATCGCCACCAGTGCACGAGGGTGGTAAAGTAGCATTGTCTATTCGCCTATCACCTCCTAAATACGACAAACCTTATACCCAAGTTACTCCTATTGCTTTACTACCTAACGAAGCAGCATCGCTAGCAAGAGGTGTGAAAGAAGGCGACCCTTTTGTAATCATTGCTGTGTCGGTGATGTGGACAGCACGATGGATATGCCTACCTGATGGTGGTATAGAAGGTTTGCCAAAAGATAGTGTTACAGCAAGTTCAGCAAAAACACATATTGGCGATAAAGTTTTTGATTTTGGTTGTCCTCAACCGATGTTCGACAAAGTGATAGTGAAAGAAAGTAACCATACGCATCGCGAGTTGAAACGCTATACACAAGAGGATTTCAGAAGAGATTATGTTCGTTTTAAATCGGAAATGGAACGTAGTTTGGAACAAGAAGTGATGATGCAATTGCATACTGCACTTAGGCAATTACCCAAATGTCCTGCCGAATGTCCAGAAACACAAATGTCAATCACCTTGGGTTATCCCGAAACGTTTAGTATCACCACCGAAGAAACGGTAACGGTGCAATATAAACGCGAATATGTGTACACTCCAAAAATAGAAGCAGTGGATGTGCCTTACGATGTACTCACGTATCATGTTATTGGTAAATGGAGCTGGGCAGTGCAGCGGGCTTGTTGTTCCGATTAATTTTATTTTTTATTACAACTGTTTCTTTTGGGGTTTCTTATTCAGCTTGCGCTTCGTATTTGTCAACACTCCCGAATGTTCAAGACGCTTTCATTGGCAATACATCCTCTGATTTTCATCATAGTTTACCCTATTAATACTCCATTTCTTTGCATTGCTTATTACAACACAAAATAAGTTTGCGAAAGAAAGCTAATATTGAATATCTTTATAAAAAAATCCAGAAAAAGAAATGACACAAGAAGAAACCCAAAAAACTGAAACTAAAAACAGTAAAATTGGGTATCCATTTTTAATTGTATTTACCTTATTTTTTTTAGGAATGGGTTACTTCATCTCCTCTAGATACAACAAGGTAGAGAAACTGCCATTTTTAGGAGAATGCCGCTACGATACTGTTAAAAAAGATGGTTCGTTTATGATAGACAGTGTACATCATATCGTAAAAAACTTTTCGTTTGTTGATCAAGCTGGAAAAACAATTACAGAAAATGATTTTAAAGGGAAACTATACGTTACCAATTTCTTCTTTACTACCTGCGTATCCATTTGCCCTGTGATGAATAATCAAATGCAACGAGTAGCGGAAGCTTATAAGAACGAACCGAACGTTCTTTTTTTATCTCATACAGTTTACCCCGAAAATGATTCGGTGAGTGTATTGGCAGCGTATGCAGAAACTCAAAATGCAGATGCAAGTCGTTGGCACTTTGTAACCGGTAGCAAGAAAGCGCTATATGATATGGCTCGTACTAGTTATTTGCTTTCGGCAGATAGTGGTGATGGTGGTAATGATGATTTTGTACATACACAAAAGCTTGCCTTGGTAGATACCGACCGACATGTAAGAGGCATATATGATGGACTTAATCCGAAGGATGTGGATAGGCTCATAGGTGATATTGCCATCTTACTTAAAAAGTAAAAAGTTTCCTCCAATTAAATAAAGAATTTCCTTTTCTTCACTAGTTGTTTTTATAAGCAAACACGATTAGCAAAAAATAAAAACTACTTTTGTAACCCTGCATTTTATAATGCACTAAATACATTGAAAAGTAATTGAGGATGAGAAATAAAATAATAATAAGCTTTGCGATAGTGGTTTCAACGATGGGCTGTAATGCTCCGTCAGAAGTAAAGCAACCAACCATGATGAAAGCTTCCGCTGAAAACAGCGACATTAAAAAGGTAATAAAACAAGAACAACTGGCTACCAAGAGAGACCCCGTTTGTGGAATGCCTGTTTGGAAATATTTAACGGATACTACCTTATATCAGGAGAAAATTTATGGCTTTTGTGGTAAAGGATGTAAAGACGAATTTCTAAAAAAGCCCGAAGCGTATCTTCAAAAAATAAAATAATAGTTCTGTATTCTGATTTTAAGCTCTTACGATTACGATGAGATACCTATTAAATTTCACCTACATACAAATCATCAATAGGGAATATTAAATCATAATCATTCCAATTGAGATTGCCTGCTGCTATTTGAAAATTCTGAAACAAACTTTCGTCTTGATATTTTTTAATAGATGGATGAAGAGCGTTTAAGAGAAACGGTTTAAAATTTACTACCTGCTTTGTAGCATCACTAAATAGAATTTCTATTTTAAAATCACCTAAATAGGTTGCACTTTTAACTACAACAGATTTTGTTCTATAAGTTGAATTATAATCGGTAACTATTTTCATTTTATTTTCTTATTTATTCTTTCAAACTTTATGTCCTTGTGGAGTACAAAATAATCAATCCATTTTTCCACTATACGTTCAGAATAGTTTTCTAAAAAATTCTCAAAGTCTTTCAATTTTACTCCCGTTAAAGGTTTGCTATTGTTTATTGCTTTTATTCTAATTTCAACAATCTTGCCATCAACAATAAAAAATTCAGCTTTACTCTCCATGTCATTAAACTTAGCATGAACGTGAATAGGTTCGTGTTCGTTGGAGTAGAAAAAAATAATTATTCCAAGGTATTCAAATATTTTTGGCATCTTTTTTTTACAAAGTTAATTCTTTTTTATTTTACACTTCAATTAAAAACCTCGAACCTTGCCTTGGTGTATTACTCTTACTTGTATCCACAGTCGCAACGTTTACTAATTTTCACCACTAAGGCACAAAGAAACTAAGAAACACTAAGCCCCCTCCCCCTATTCCCTATTCGCTATTCCCTATTCCCTATTCGCTATTAACTAAAAACAATTTCCGACACTATTGGATGAAGAGAGCAAAAAAAAACTAACCACAACACGTAGGTTGTGGTTAGTTGGATACATGTTCGTAGGTACATCCCTCTTATGCTTTACTGAGGGGTGATGGGTTTCGAAACCACCCAAGCGGTGGTACCTCCTTTGGTAGTGGTTACACGTTTGCGAAAAATAGTTGCCACACCTATTGCCATGTCGGTTGCCAATGTTTTGGCTTTGTTCACTGTACTTGGCAACGCTATCCAGGTAGCACCATTGTTGATGGAATATTGCCAATCGTAACCTGCATTCACACGTTTGCCATCTATTTTGGCAGCTTCCGAACGAAGTTGAATAGTACCCGATTCTTCCATTTGTTTTACACTAAAATCTTTGATAGATTTACTACTTTGCTTAATCACTTTCATCAATGCTGCTTCTATCATGGCTTCGGCTTTGGCTTGATTATCGAGGGCCAAACCATTGACATAAGCCAATGCTAGTTTCAATGTTTTTTGAAGATTCTTTTTCGCATCTTTTTTTATACCTTCTGCTCCATTCACTCCATTGGTCACATCCGTCATGGCATTATGCAGGGCTTCGTTTTCGGTTTTCCATTGTACCAACCTTGCAAAAGCAGGACTAAAAAACCCGAGGGTATTGTTGGCTTGCGCCAAGTGCATGTCTTCCGACTGTTTCAGAAAATCGGCATCACGTCTTGGCATGCCCAATTTAGCTTTAATGGTGATAACGCTCAAGGCAAACAAAATCAAGGTATGACGTTCGCCACTTGGTGGAAGTTTCATCAAACTCTTCCAATACACATCCACCTGTGCTTGGGTTTTTAATCGGTCGATCCTCTTTTGTTCGTTTTTAATCAGCCTGCGGTCTTTTGCCGACAGGTGAAGATCGTTTACTGATTCTTTTTTTTGCTTTTTCATTTTTTTTTAATTTTAAATTAATAATTACTTATTTACACTTATTATATAGTGTCATAGTTAGGTAATGTCGGTAATCATTCTTTCTATTTCATTTTCAATGCCTTTTCGTCCTTCCTGCCATTGATTTCTTTCTTATTTCTGCTCGAAAAACACTT
Source organism: Bacteroidota bacterium (assembly GCA_037131555.1). GTDB lineage: Bacteria > Bacteroidota > Bacteroidia > 2-12-FULL-35-15 > 2-12-FULL-35-15 > 2-12-FULL-35-15. The sequence continues at coordinate 111 of JBAXQU010000004.1, read as the reverse complement.
ATTCATGCAATGTAAACACTCATTGCTTCAATGTAATCACTCATTGCTACAATGTAAACACTCATTGCTGCAATGTAAACACTCATTGCTGCAATGTAAACACTCATTGCT